>NZ_PYLV01000015.1:0-102322 GCF_003025475.1 Photobacterium sp. NCIMB 13483 | reverse complement strand
TATATATTGCAGCATTACAACACTAAGCGGGGCCATAGTTATAACAACTATTTACCGCCAGTGGTGATGGAAACAGCCGCTTAATTTAAACACCTATAAAGGTGTACAGTTTTACTTGACCACTTCAGCTCCTGATGAATATCATAAAAATTGTTTTTATATGTAGCAATGTAAGTCGCAAGGCTTTGCGGTGTGTGGTGTCGAATTGGTGAAATATATGTTTCTAATTCAAGGTGTCTTTTATCAACATCAGAAAGTTTGTCTTCCTTAATTTTTTCCTTATCAGAAAAACTAATTTCACGTTGGCGATCTTCAATTCCTTCTAAAATCTCATGTAAACTGAAACCTTCTCGGTGTATCGCTGTAGAGATGCGGAAAGAAGTATCGATCAATTTAGATTCTAGATAGTTGTAATTAACACCATCTACGCGTTCAAATAATGCACATACAGCTTTATATCGATCTATAGCCCGTCTGATTATTCTCAAGTTATCTAATTCGAGGGATTTAAGGCATTTTGCTACTTCAGACTGTTCATGGTCATTGAGTTTCTTCACACCAATATAGATCTTCTTGACTACATCTAGAGATTCTGTGGGTGTTGGCTTTATATAGACGATATCGCTAAATACCTTTTCTATATCAGCATGAGCACCAACCTTAACTTGGTTACCAATAACGACAATTTTTATGTGTTGCTTATTTTCTGTGAGGTTTAAACACTCGCCAATGACTTGAGTCCGTACCTTTTCACATGTAATTCGTTCGAGGTCATCTAATAGAAGTACTAGGTTGTCGAGCTTATTGAAGTAGTGGTGCTTGATAATTGAAGTAACACCCCCTAGAACAGCACCTACACCTCTAGTACCAGAAAGCACTTGAGCAGATGAACCAATAAGGTCAGTACTTTGCTTTGTAAGCCAACTTGATTTTTTATTCTCTGTATAGGTTAAGGAGATAACTCTATCTTTGAAATCGTCTAGGCTAGTCACACCGTACAACGATAAATAAATGACTTTGTATGGGGCAAGGTAATTGTTAACTAGATATGGTTGTAGTTCATGCTTTACATAGTAAGTCTTTCCGACTCCCCAATGACCATCCAATAAAACCATACTCGGAAAACTGCGGTCTTCTAGTAGTGAATATATTCGCATGTTTGTATTCATATTAAATCCTTGTAATTTCTCTACAAACAGAATATAGGACAGCCATACATTTACTGTATAAATTCAATACGCTGTAAGTAAATTTCCTATCTCCCGCTCAATAATTCTCGATTAGAAATGACAGTAGGTAGATAAAAATTATGGGTTCCAGTTTTACTCTTCCGCGACACATATCCTTATTTGTTAAATTTAATATTACTATAAACCGTAATATTTACTAATACCAGTTCCTAAAACGTTAGCTGCTGTTGCCAAAGATATTGCCCAGCCGCCACTAACTGCTTTGGTACACATATTTCCGACCCAAGAGCTTACACTTGAGCCAAATTGACCTGTAGAACCAATATTTCCATCACTGTCGATTGCTTGCTTTAATTCCACAATATCGTTTTCTGGGACATTATGCTCTACTAAATACTTTGCAAGCTCATCAAAATTGTTTGGCTCGCTAATAGTCATTTCTAAATTTTGATTAAGTTCACTATCTGTAACGTCACCTAAAACACCCTGAAAATTCTTTATGTTAATATGCGTACTCATATGTGCCTTTCTTACTTCATCTGAACTAAAACTAAGCCCTTCCCCTGTTACCCCCTCTTGCTCTAACCTCAAAGCCCATTTCAAGATTGTATTACGAACATTATCAACTATAGGAACTAATGATGTAGCTGAAAAATTTAGTCTAAACGGAAAGTCCGATTGAAAAAGATCTTGGAGTGATATCAATGGAGAACCTGTAAATGGAATTAAAAATCCTTTACTATGATTACTAATAATGCCTTCGATTTCAGCAATTGACTGACGAAAGTGAAACACGGAAATAGTATCTTCCATTTCGGTATTACCGACCTGAGCAGGAATAGGCCCTCGATATGGATTTACAGCCTGTAATGTACCTTTTATACACCGGTAAACTGGTACATCACTACCAGCATCATACCCATTCATTTCAGCTTCGATCCATTGCCTTGAATCTTCAACTGATAACTTTATAGCAATAGTGTATGCTTTACGTAATAAGGATTGAATTGAAACATTGTCATTCATTGCATCCGCTTGCAATTCTAAGATTATTGAACTCATACATCCCCGTAAATTTAATAGTGTATTAACAAGCCTTCTTACTTTTTACGTAAAAACACTCTTATATCTTGTATCGATCATATTCCATTCGTATCATAATTACATGAGATTTGTCGTATTTTTTGTTTCAAAGTATTTATTTGAAATGTAGAAAATAAGAAATGTATTAAGTAAAACTGATAATCAAAATAATATGTTAATAAAATTAATCCAAAATCACGTTAATAAGATATGAATAAGTATTTGGTCTAAACAATTTTGGGGCAACTATAATTCACACACCCTCAGTAATCACATTCCCCGAAACGGAGCTAGATCGATCCCCTCTATCTCACAAAAAATGAACATAGGACAGCCATATCTTTACTTTATAAATTCAATACACTGTGAGTAAATTCTCTATATCCATCTCAATAATTCTCGATTAGAAATGACAGTAGGCAGATAAAAAATTATGGGTGTCCAGTTTTACTCGTTAACATGTCATAACGTTATTATTGTTATTTTAACAGGTTCTTATTGGCGTCTTTAAGGCTCAAGCGCGCAATGATTAGATCACGGATAGCTCGTACCTCACTTCCGAGATGACGGATAATAACCCGTGTAATTATCGGGATTATGTCCAAAATTAATTATTCATCATCCCCTACAGAACAAGATCAAAAATCTATCATCAACATATCGTAACGTTATTATTATTGTTATTTTAATAGGTTCTTATTGGCGTCTTTAAGGCTCAAGCGCGCAATGATTAGATCACGGATAGCTCGTACCTCACTTCCGAGATGACGAATAATAAACCGGGTTATTTTTCAACAGAGCGTGATAACAATAGTGAGAGGAAATCTAATGATTTAAAAAATGGTCAGCTAATTATTAGGGTTGATATAAATTTGAGTTTCAATAAATATACGCCCGACTTTACTTCGTATAGATTACAAGTTAACCATTCAGTTAAAAGCGCGACTAAATAACCTTATTTTTTTAAATTTTTGCGAGCTAGGCTACAAAACACCACTACTAATCGTTGTCTAATCTCACCCTATAAAATTATTTTAATAATCATACGATTGTACAGCTAACGAAGATAGATATGAACAATATAACGATAGCACCATCACAAGCTACAATAGCATTAACAACAGATTTGCTTATTACTCAAGTAAACGCAGAACTTACGTTACATCCTCTTGATTTAGTCAAAATAAAAGGTTCATACTCGCAGTTTTTTGCTTATTTTCATGCCAAATTAGCACCATCTATTGATGGTTGGGTTGATATGGTGAACCACGATGATATTACGTTGGCAAACCTTAATAGTGACTATGGCTATTTTGCTTTTGCACATTATCTCGCACGTCAATACGATCCTACACGCTGGTCAGAAGAAGTGATGGTGATGACGAAAGGCTTTATTAATATTACTGATAAAAAGCTTTCTTTTAATCCTATCAGCATTCATCATATTTACGATTATCTGATGGCAGAATTATTAGATATGAATAATTTAAAACACCAGCTACGCCATTTATTGATTACCGATAATATTAACTATTTATACCGTAACACTCCACCTTGCATTCACCGATATGCGGTTGACGATTCAGAAAATATAGCAAAACGTATTCAGCAGAATATCTGTTTCTTATTCATGTTATATATCAAAACAATCGCGACAACGACAAAATCAATCATTAGCAGTAAATAAGCACTGATATCAATCTCCACATCATTCCTGATGTTTTATATTAATGAATGATGTGGTGATAGTAATCAATAATAGTCTTAACGGGATTATCTTACAGTAGCTGTCTTAGTTTATGTTCAACTAATGGGTCGTTAGGAACCAGTTGCTGCGCCATTTCTAGTAATTGAATCGCATCTTGTGGATGATCATCTTGATGTTTCAAGGCTATATCAATCAAAGGTTGTACATCAATTTGAGCTTGATGCTCTTGTACATGCGCTTCTTTTTCATCAATCAAAATATTATGTGCTTTACTCAATAACCCTAATCGGTGTTCTGAATATGCATTGGCCTTACTTAGGCTTTGATAATAATCTTCTTTAAAGCGTAATGTTTTTGTTTGTTGACGAAACTGAGCAATATCAAGTTGCTGATAGCGAATAAAATCAACAGCGACCTGCTTATAGAAACCAAACTTATTAAGGTAAGTAGCATGAGTGCCATGCCCCATTCCAAATACACGTAAATGGGTCAATTCTGGATAACGTTTGGCATGTAAGCGATCGATATTATTGGTGGGGTCGTAAATAATATAGCCTTTAGCTTTACCTAAATCGAGATCATGGTAATCCCCTTCCCAATCAAATTGCTGCGCTAGTTCAGTACTAGAACGACTATCCCACGGGGCGATGGTTTTATTCTTGGTACTCACTGGATGAAATAATAAAACTTGATCAAGTTGCAATAAATTGGCAAAAGCACCCACCGCAAAACCACCACGACTGAGACCATAGCCTAAGCGATAGCTAAACGGTTCAAGCAACGTAGTTAACTGTTCAAGAAAGAAAATTAAGTTACGACTACGAAACCAATTACTCTTTCCTAAATGTTGAAAAGAGATAACATTCACGTTCTGTTTTTTAGCGAGGTGGAATCCCCAAGGTGCAAAATTCTCATCAATATCTTGCTGCTGTACGTTGGTTCCCGCAGGCGAAAATGTAAACAGTAGCGGCTTATTTACATCAACAAACTCATACTTAACAAACACATCATCAAGTAAGTCCCCTCCTGACATTGGAAGTTGCGCTTGCTGCTGTGAACGAGAGTGTGTTAGCCACTCATCTAACCAATACAATAATTTCATTTTACCCACCTTTAAAAACAACCGCGGGATTGTAGCAAAGATAGGCATTAAACGAAAATTTTAGTTAGAACACTAATTATTTAATTTAACTTGCTCGATTTTAAAGATAAAAAATATTCCATACGGTTTTTTACTTTTTAATGAAAAATAAACCAAATAATATTGACCTGTCTATAGCTTTACACTTCATACTAGCCAAATATTAACAATACACATATACACATCGGATCCGTCATGTATTTGATTTCAGAATTAGCGACTAAAGCAGGAATATCACGTACCACGCTACTCTATTATGAGAAGCAAGGGCTGATTAAAGGCCACCGACTGGATAATGGATATCGTCATTACAGTGAAAGCGATTTGCAACGGTTATTTTTAATTAAACAACTTCAAAGTGCAGGCTTGACGCTAAAAGAATGTCAAAGCTGCTTAGAAGCAAAGTTGGATAAAAGTATCTTGTCAGAACGGTTAACTCAACTGACAGAAGACATTCAAAAAAAGACCCAAGCGCGTGAGTTGTTATTAGGGTTACTTGGGGAACGATCACAGCGAGAATTACACAGTTCTTTAAGTAAAAGTGCACCCAATGTCCACCTTAACTGGCTCAACACGCAAGGCTATGATGAAAAAGAAGCTCTCAGACTAAAGTGGTTATCAAAAGACATGAATGAACACAATGCGTACATGAACGATTTTATGACAATATTTACACCATTAGAGCAATGGGCTCCGGGTAGTAAACAAGATACCTTAAATGCCATATCACTGATGCCTAATCAGCAAATGCGCCGTATTTTAGAAATTGGCTCAGGCAAAGGCGGATCGACAGTATTACTGGTTAACAACACCAAAGCACATATTACCGCGGTAGATAATGAACCCGTTGCAATTGAACAACTTAATCAAAAAATCAAAGACTCACAATTGGTCGATCGTATATCACCTGTTTGCGCATCAATGACAGCTCTACCCTTTGAAGCCAAGAGTTTTGATGCTATTTGGGCTGAAAGTTGTGTTTATATTATGGGAATGGAAAATGCACTTCAACAATGGAAACCGTTATTAAAAGATGATGGTATTCTGGTCGTCAGTGATTTGGTTTGGCTTACTGATATGCCTGATGAAAACGTTAAACAATTTTGGCTATCCAATTATCCCGATATTCAAACGATACCTACAAGGCTCAAGCTATTTCAGGCTCAAGGTTATGACGTAATTGATCATTTTTCACTGGGGCTAAACGCTTGGGAAAATTATTGGCTACCATTAAAAGCAAGGGTTGAAGCATTACAACCAACCATGCCAACCTCTCAAGCACTACTGGATGTAGAACAAGAAATTGGTATTTATGAAACCAGTGTTGCCAAAGATTTCACCTATCATTACTTTATCGTAAAACCGAGTAAATAAAGCTTATGAGCACACCATCATTAGTTGATTTAGGTTTACGTCCTTTTTTCCAACAACAATTATCGTTAGAAGAAGTCGTAAACTGTTTCCTTGGACGAATCATTGAACAACATAAATCCGACGTGATTATCTTAGCTGGTGATGATGCACTAAGGTATAAGCTACCACCAAATTTTGAGGCAATATGTGTTGGCGACTGGGTGGTTTTTAATCAAAACAGATTGGTTCGCGTTCTTGAAAGGCAATCCCTTTTTCAGCGAAAAGCCGCAGGTAGTAGCCGAGACCGCCAACTTATTGCAGCAAACCTCGATGTGGTATTTATCGTTAGCTCACTTAACGACGATTTTAATTTAAATCGAATCGAACGTTATTTAGCGCTGGTAAAAGAAACCCATGCCGAGCCTGTTGTGATCTTAACCAAAGCTGATTTATGTGATGACGTAGAAGATATTCGACAACAAGTTCAACAGTTAGACTCACTGTTAAGTGTTCACTGTGTTAATGGGCTTGCCCACAATAGCCTCTCCGTATTAAAAAGTTATTGTCAGCGTGGTAAGACCGTCGCCTTTTTAGGTTCATCTGGCGTGGGTAAATCGACACTGGTCAATAATCTACTTAACCATAATGAAATGGAAACCAATGCGATACGAGAACAAGACAGCAAAGGACGTCACACAACAACGTACCGTACTATAAAATGGCTACCTGAAGGCGGGCTGTTGATGGACACCCCTGGAATGCGAGAACTACAACTTAGTGATGTAAAAGAAGGGATAAAACTCACATTTGCTGATATTGAATCTCTCGCTACTGCATGTCGTTTTAAAGATTGTCAGCACCAAAATGAACCCGGCTGTGCGGTAGTAAAAGCAATCGCAAGCGGCGAATTATCGACAAGAAGATTGAATAACTTTCATAAACTATTACGCGAAGACGCTCATAATAGTGCGACATTGGCACAAAAAAGAGCAAAAGATCGCACCTTTACTAAAATGGTCACCGCCATTCAAGATCAAGCGAGGTCGATAAAAAAATTCAAATAAAAGAAAAAACAGCATAATCATCTTGACCTTCCCTGTAATGGAAGCTTTATGCTGTCATTCTAATAACAAATACATATCGAGCTCATCATGAAAAAATTATCTTTAGCTATTGTTTTATCAGCACTACTTTCTACCACTGCATTTGCAAGTGAAAATGTGGTCGATCACAGTCATGCAATGCCAACTAAATCAGTCGTTAGTCTACAAGCATCACAAACAATGATGAAAGACTCGATGGCGGCAATGTCAGGTATGCATACGTTAAAATTAACCGGTGATCCTGATTTAGATTTTATAGCGGGTATGTTGCCTCATCATGAAGGGGCTATTGTGATGAGTGAATCAATTCTACCAACACTGACTAACCCTGCGGTGCATAAATTAGCACTTAATATTATTAAATCACAAAAAGAAGAAGTGGTTTATATGAAGCATTGGTTAGCCACACACAAAGAAATACCACTAGCACAACGTGATATTGCTAACTCACAAGAAATGATGACCAAATCAATGAAAATCATGCACAACATGATGGAAGTTAAATTAACCGGTCACCCAAATGTTGATTTCATTGCGGGTATGATCCCTCACCATGAAGCAGCAGTAGAAATGGCAGAAGTCATCATGCCTTATCTAAAAGATCAATCAACGAAGACTCTCGCACAAAGTATTATCAAGTCACAACAACAACAAATTAGCTTTATGAAAACATGGCTAAAAGATAATACACCAGCGACAGTGCCTGCGAAGTAAATAAGATCACACTTACTTATACATAAATCCGACTTAAATAAGTCGGATTTATTTTATCTGTTTTTAATCAATCGAAAACTCTCGATATTGACCACTTTCAAGCCCAGCTACCGATAAGTGTCCTACCGATACACGATGCAGTGCTAATACTTCATTTTGAAAAAAGCCAAACATACGTTTCACTTGGTGGTACTTCCCTTCAACCAATGAAAGCCGTGCTTGATACTCTGAGACGATCTCTAAATGCGCGGGCTTAGTGGTGATATTCTCATACCCAAAATAAATACCCTCTTTGAACACGGTAATATATTCTTCAGTAACAGGTTTTGATAAAGTCACTTCATATACTTTTGCGAGTTTGGTTTCAGGTAAACTTATTTGACGTGACCATGCGCCATCGTTAGTTAACAACACTAATCCTGTCGTATTAAAATCTAATCGCCCAACAATATGTAATTCATCTTTTTGAGGATGATCAATTAAATCTAATACAGTTGTATGCTTAGAATCTTTGGTCGCACTGACAATACCTTGCGGCTTATTCAACATAATATAAATCGGTTTATTATCTTGAAGGCTGTGACCATCTAATTCAACATGCATAAATTGAGTCACTTTCTGATGCGTTGAATGTGCGGCTTCTCCATCCACGATGATCCTTTTCTGAGCAACCAAAAGACGAGTGTCTGATATAGAGTAAATACTATGTTGACTTATAAAACGATCGAGTCGAGTGGTAGACGATTTCATAACATAACAATATCCGCAGTATGTAAAAATGCATTCGAAAATGTACTTTTTAAGAAGTGAACATCTTTACATATAACAACAAAAATAGAACAGCTATATTTTGAAAATTAATGTTCAGGTGTACTTGATGTTATTTACTTTTAATAACACTTTAAATATTGATTAATTATCATGGGCTAAATATGATATTATTCTGTTAAATATTTCACCACAGAGTTAATTTTTTGAAATTCTCACTCTTACAATATAAGCGTCAAACTCTCGCTTCATGGTCACTGATTTTAGTGAGTATTGTGCTATTGATGTGTATTTCTCAAAATTTAGGCCTTTCTACATTATGTTCTTTAACGCCGATAACTGACGCAACTGAACAGCTTCAATCTCATCCACAAACGCACTCAGATCTAGAAACGCAATGCAGTAATAGTGAGCATCTTGTTAATGCCAACACGATTAACATTGATTTTGCGATTCCAATGTTTATCCTCGCCCTTGTTATTATTGCAGCGATATTAAAGCAATCGGGTGTTAAGTACTTCCCTCCTGAGCCAACAACCTCCTATGGTGTACGGCGACATTTAGCTTTTTGTACCTTTCAAGAATAAACACAATCAGGGTCTGAAGATCGAGCATTATTACGCCTTAAAAAACCAAGGCATCATAGTGTGTGATAACAGCCCCTCCTAATACTTATATCTTTTTATATAATTATTCACGGAGCAACATTGTGTTTAAAAATCAAATTATTAGTACTGTTTTATTTACGGTATCGTTAGTATCAGTGCTATTTCTAGCGACGATCCCTGTCGCTACGCCATCGTTAAAAACAGGCATGTTAACCCATCCACCAGCACAACTCTGTTTAATACTAACGGAATTACTCAATCACGATACGGTGATGCAAACACTAGAATTTGGAAGGGGGAAATAATAATGACAACTAAAAAAAACCAATCTAAAAAAGCGACCAATGTAGCAACTAAGCTATGGCTAAAAGCAAAAGAAATCATAAAACTGGTGCTCATTTTATCACTCTTTTTTATCGCTATAGATGCTTGGCGCAGTAAAGATATGCCATCAGACGTGATCCCTACATTAGCGGCAAATACACTGGATCAGCAATGGGTTGATATTAAAAAGATGAGTGATGAAAAACCCGTATTACTCTATTTTTGGGCGACATGGTGCTCAGTGTGTAAATTGGTTAGCCCTAGTGTTGATTGGCTTGCGGATAATCATCAAGTGGTATCGGTTGCGGTTACATCTGGCGAGAACCAACGGGTTGCCCAATTTATGAAGTATAAAGAATACAATTTCCCGGTCATCAATGATCCAACAGGTAAAATTGGTCGAGAATGGGGCGTTACTGCGACACCTTCAATCATAATTATTAAAAATGGTCAGATTTCATCAATAACAACCGGAGCAACAACCCCGATAGGCTTATGGTTACGGCTGATTTTTGCTTAGCTCGTGATATAAATCATGTCATAGTTACTACCAACAATGGTTGTTGGTAGTAACTTATGCAATAACTATCGTTGTAAAATAAGCTGTGCAAAATAGCCGAATTAACGCTTAAATTTATCAGCCCATTGTGGCCATATAGCCGCGAGATCCATGTGCTGTTCGATAGTATCTGCAATACGATCAATGCCTTGCTGACGAATTCCATCAAAATCAGGAGTTTGAGTCGCTTCTAAACCAGCCCATCGTAAAATAGCATCACATGCACCTTGTTGTTCGAAAATGCCATGCAAATAGGTGCCAAACACGTGATCATCACAACCTAATTGGCCATCAGGACCATCGGTTAACTGTAATGGTGCATTGGCACTCACACCTTGAGTAACACCCGCATGAATTTCATAACCTTTAACGGTAACAGGCATTTGATTAGGCATGGTTAGTGTGCCCTCTGTTTGTTGCAGGCATTTGTTTTTCTCAATGGTGGTAGCAATAGATAAATACCCTAAACCTTGGCTAACCCCCGCTTCACCTTCAATCGCATGCGGATCAGCAATGGTTTCACCTAACATCTGATAACCACCACAAATACCCATCACTTTGCCGCCTAAACGCAAATGACGTTGGATCTGTTTATCCCAACCTTGTTCACGTAAGAACGCTAAATCACTGCGAACGCTTTTGGTTCCTGGAATAATGATCAAATCGGCGGCAGGAAAAGGCTGACCTTTGCCGACAAACTGCAAGTTAACTTGCGGATGCATGCGCAGGGGATCAAAATCAGTATGGTTACTGACGCGGGTTAAAACAGGCACTACCACCTTTAATTGATGATCAGCGGCATCAACTTGTTGGCAGTTAATCGCATCTTCAGCTTCTAGCATTAAGCCATGTAAATACGGTAACACGCCTAATACTGGCTTACCTGTTTTTTGTTCTAGCCACTCTAAACCCGGTTCAAGTAACTTAATATCACCACGGAAACGGTTGATAACAAAACCTTTGACGCGCGCTTGTTCTGATTCAGACAATAACGCTAACGTGCCATAGATATGAGCGAACACCCCACCGCGATCAATATCTGCAATAATGATCACCGGCACATGGGCTTTTTCAGCAAAGCCCATGTTTGCCACGTCATTTTCACGTAAGTTGATTTCAGCAGGACTACCCGCACCTTCAATAACAATGGTTTGGTATTGTTGTTGCAGCAATGCGAATGATTCCATGATCGGCGTCATTACCACTTTCTTGTAGTTATGAAAACCCACAGCATCCATATCAGCTAAAGCGTGACCTTGTACGATCACTTGTGCGCCAACATCGGTATTGGGTTTAAGCAATACAGGATTCATATGTACACTAGGCTCAATACCACAGGCTTGAGCTTGAACGGCTTGTGCTCGCCCAATCTCACCGCCATCTTTGGTCACAGCGCTGTTTAATGCCATATTTTGTGATTTAAACGGTGCCACACGAATACCTTGGCGTGCCAACACGCGACATAATCCAGCCACCAGCACACTTTTACCTGCATCTGACGTCGTACCTTGTACCATTAATGCACGTGTTGTCGATTGTAATGTATCCGTCATTTCCTAATTCCATATTCATATAATAAAAGTGAGTAATCGCAGATCATCGTTATCTATATCGAATTAACCATCTTAGCTACTGCTCATATTTGGTAATAAATCATAAAAAACAAGTTTGAATAATCATCAATTTGGTGTATATGATAACGATTATCATTTTTTATCACTTCTTTTTTATGAATTATCTTATTTTACCGACCATGTTGGTATGGCTATTGTTGGCAATTAGCATCGGTTGTGCGTTAACAAAAACAACTTCTTGGCGTATACCACTACTATTGTCACTGATCACAGCCGTAACGTTTAACGTTTTAACAGTTATCGGTGCAGCCATTATGATCAGTGGTATTGCTATTGCCAGTTTTACTGCTCGGCAACAATCTAAGCCCTTGATCTACGCGGGTCATACCATTGTGATTTTGTGGGTCATCGGGCTAATTCTACATTTATACCCTGGTATCAATAATTTGTTGGTGCTTGATCACGTCAATAGTGGCCCACTTAGTCGATCATTTACGCTTTACTTTAATATCGATAAACCCATACTTATTTTTGCACTGCTACTACTCGTGCCCAATATAGTAAGCAATAACGAATATAACTGGCATCATCTTTCGCTCTCACGCATGCAAAAAAGTATTATTGGTGGCGGATTAATCACATTACCGTTATTAGCATGGGCATTACAACTGGTGCAGCCTGAATTCACTTTACCGTCATGGTGGTGGATCTTTGCTATTAATAATCTCATTTTTACTTGTGTCGCTGAAGAAGTACTTTTCCGTGGTTATATTCAGGGACTGCTATGTAAGAAATTAGCTCCACCTATAGCGATTATTATTGCGAGTGTTTTATTTGGATTTGCACACTTTGCTGGTGGTCCATTGTTTATCGTAATTGCGACACTGGCTGGCATACTTTATGGTTTAAGCTATTATTGGACTAAGAAGATAACGGTCGCTATCGTGGTTCATTTTGCATTTAACTTACTTCATTTAGTCTTTTTTACTTACCCACTGCCCTTGTAATAATGCAAAATAAAAAAGAAGTCTTATCCCTTCTTTGAACACAGCACCGTGTGCTTCAAAAGCATAAACAGGGATAAGGAACAGGATGGAATGTCACAATTATTGCTTATAGATGTTCTCAATAATCCAACACTATTATTGAATGCTAATCATAAATGCAGTTATCAGATCATGACTGAAGCCCGCCACCTCTCATTATTAGGGCAATTAAAGGCGTGTTGTGAGCGGGCGAATATCGAACACGATCTTCCCCTCCACACCCAACAGCAATTACTGTCTGGGTTTCACAGCTACCAAAAACAACAACAACAATTGTTACTTGAACATCAATATCTCACTGAGCACTTACAAGGGGTTATTAGTTCATGGCGCTACTTACGCGGTAGCGCCTTGCAATTACTTGATAACGATATGTTTGCTGGCAGAATTAAGCATAATATTGATATTTATGTTCCACAGCAACACGTTGCCAATGTAGAAAAAGCACTGTTAAATAATGGCTGGCGCTATAAAAACATTGCTGATTATGAAGAAACGTTTTATCGTCGTTGGGCACAGCAAACCACGCCATTGATCCATAAACAAAGGCGTACTGAGCTGGCAATTCACTTTCAATTATTACCTAAAACATTAATCAACAAACTCGACCCAACCCCTTTACTCCACCACCACTTATCACCGCCATTGTGTGAACCTGCCACATTATTATCGCCAGATGCAATGGTACTTCATCAAGCAATTATGTTATTTCACCAAATGGATTACCATTATGGCTTACGGGATATTTACAGCCTATATTTGCAGTTTGTTTTCTTCAGTAAAGACCCCACGTTTTGGCATAATTTAATTCAACTTCACCAACAAGTCGGCAATGATAATAGCCTTTATCTTGCGGTCAATTTATGTCACCGCTTATTTGATTTATCTGTGCCTGATAATGTATGGGCATATTTTAAGCAACATAAGTTAAACCGATTATCCTATTGGTTCTATCAACAACATTTTATTGATGCCTTTCTCTACCAGTTTCCTTTGCATCGCAACATTGGTTATCGTGACGCCGTAAAATCACTGCGTTTTCGTGGCCGTTTAAAACAAATGCCAGTCTACTGTATTGTGCCGCATATTATTAAACGATTAATTGTTAATAGTATTCCGCATGACGATGAAGAAGTGATCAACTAAATACGACTAACTTCCAATTATCATTCTTTGATACCTAATAAGACAGGCACGCGTAAGAATTCTCATGTTACTATGTTAAGCCATTCTCAAGGAAGGAAGAAGAATTTGGATAACATGCTGTTTTACAAAACATACCCACATAAACAAAGTAAAGAGTGGGTCGTATTTGTCCATGGTGCGGGGGGAAGCTCTGCTATTTGGTTTAAGCAAATAAAAGCCTATAAACAGCATTTTAATTTATTGCTCTTAGATTTGCGTGGTCACGGTAAATCTAACACCATGTTTCAGGATGTGATGGACAATCGCTATACCTTCAAAATGGTGACTAAAGATATTATAAATGTGCTTAATCATCTTAAAATTGAGTCGGCTCACTTTGTTGGTATCTCATTAGGAACAATCATTATCCGCCATCTGGCTGAACTGGCGCCAGAGCGAGTACAAACAATGACATTAGGTGGCGCGGTAACACGTTTAAATACACGCTCTCAAGTGTTAATTAGCTTGGGGAACTTGAGCAAACATGTTCTGCCTTATATGTGGTTATACCGTATATTTGCTTATGTAGTGATGCCACAAAAAAACCAACGTCAATCACGTCATTTATTTATTCGAGAAGCTAAAAAGCTTTGCCAACAAGAATTTAAACGATGGTTCAAATTGGCAACGGATGTTAACCCGATTATGAAATACTTTAAGGAAAAAGAACTCGCTATTCCGACTTTGTATTTAATGGGTGAACATGACTACATGTTTATTAAGTCTGTCAAAGAGATGATTAAACGTCATCAAAATAGTGTGTTAACCCAATTATCAAATTGCGGCCATGTGTGTAATGTTGAACAGCCAGAAGCATTTAATCATCATTCAATTGAGTTTATTCAATTGCACAGCCAACCATTACCGGCCCACTAAAATAATAAAACCCAGTGAGAATTGAATCTCACTGGGCTTAACTTATACTGTACTGAAACACGCTTTAGTTAAGTAAACTGAGCTTACATCACCACCACTTTATTTAAAAAACGCTGCAATTGAGCGGTAACAAATTGTGGTTGTTCAAGGTTACTAATATGCCCAGCCTCAGGAATCAGCACATATTCACTGCCATCAATCGCGTCATGCATTAATTGTGCTTCAAGTGGCGGGCGCGGATTATCTTCTAAGCCTGACATAATTAATGTCGGAACCGTAAGTTGCTCGATATCATCAAACGTATCACGACGCCCAAACACCATGCGTCCCATCTCAGACACTGCCACCGCGCGATCCCCTTGTAATTGTGCAAGAGAATTACGGAATTCACTCACTAACTGCGGATTATGCAAATGACCATCACGACGGAAAAATAATGGTGCAATCATATCGATCAATGGCGCAGGAACATGTTGTTGATCGCGTAAAGTATCTAACATCGCAAAATATCTCGCGTGCAGTACTTCAGGCTCATAACCTAAGAAGGTATCCATTAGTACTAATGCCGTCACTCGCGCAGGCGCTTTAAGGGCTAATTCTGCGCCCCACATCCCCCCCACGGACAAACCAATAACAGCAAATTTTTCAATCTCTAAGTGATCCAATAATGCCAACACGTTATCAGCATAATCACGCAATGTTCGTGTTGCTGATGGCGCACTGTCAGAGCCACCATGCGCCCAAAAATCTGGCACAATACAACGGTAATGTTGGCTTAATACCGCGATCTGCGGTGCCCACATTGCACTATCCCATAAATAGCTGTGACCAAAAACAAGCACTGGCCCTGTTCCTTGATCACGGTAAGTCATTTGCTGACCATCAATAGCGAATGTTTGCATTGCAGGTATCCTTTCTTGATTCACATATCATGAATATTAATTCGTTATTTTATTATTAAGCTAAGATTATCCATCTGAATTATCACGCACATTATCATAACCGTTACGCCATTGATGTAACTCGATACTTATTTCTAATGTGGACTAATCCTTGGCGATAGAACACCCACGCGCAGAGTCCAGCGGCAATATTACCCAACATTGCGCCAGTGAACAGCCCTGACAAACCTGCGAAATGCGCACCCAACCATAATACGGGCAAATAACACACAAATAATCGTAATGCAGAAATCAATAAAGCTCGCATCGGTAATCCCATGGCATTACAAACAGAAACCATCAGCATGCAAACCCCTAATGCACCAAGACTAATAGGCACCCGCGTTAAATGGATCATCAAAATGTGTTGTACCGAACTATCACTGGTTAATAGCTGGGTTAACGACGGCGCACTTAAAAAGAGCACGATCGCGATAACCACTTGCCATATCAATACAAATCGCACCGCTATCATGATCAATTTTTCAATACTGACAATATCTTTACGACCAAGTAAACGTCCCACCATCGGTGGCATCGACATGGTTAATGCCAAAACGATAACCAGTGAAAAGAACTCTAATCGTGATCCTAATGCCCAAGCAGCAACGGTTGCCGCACCAAAACTAGCCACTAATTTTGTTGCTAAAATGGCAGAAACAGGGGGTAACAATTGGCTTAGCATTGCTGGAGCCATGATATGTACTAATTCTTTGATGGCTTTATAAACGGCCAATCCACGCCAGTCAAAACTCAACCATTGGCGTTTAAATAATAATGGAAACACCACCAGCATACCGATGCTAAACGACACAATAGTCGCCCATGCCGCACCATTAATACCCATATTAAAGGTAAACATAAACAGTGGATCTAAACCAATATTTAGCACACTGGTGATCACCATCATAATGCCGGGTAACAAGGTATTACCGTTGGCACGACAAATACTGTAGGCAAAGTACACCATCGAACCGCACCATGCACTTGTTAGCCATACGGGCCAATAGCTATCAATAACACCAAAAACATTATCAGGCGCACCAAGTAACCATAACAACTGATGTCGGCCAAACCAGATTGCCGCACACAGCGCCATGATGCCAATATCGCCAAGGATCACCACTACCCCGCCTAATTGACGCGCACGATGATGATCATTATTACCTAATACCCGTGAAATTAAGGCGGTGGTTGCAATTCCTAATCCCACTTGTAAACCAATGACTAACATTTGCATCGGTAAAGTAAAACCTTGCGCGGCTAACGGTAAAATACCAAGTTGGCCAATAAACGCACTGTCGACTAACTGAAAACTCATCAGTGATAATACGCCAAAGAGCATTGGCCATGTCATGGTAAACAATTGATGAGCTAAACTGCGGGACGCTGGAAGTGTCATTGTTTTTACATTCATAATAACAACTTAAATAAAACGTTAGTAACGAGTACAACGCATCGATTTTCGACTTGGTACTGATTACCAATAAAAAATCCCCGCCATAGCGAGGATCAAAAATAACTTTAGATGTGAATTAACGAATAACTAATTTAACAAGATCAGCCGGACGGTAATAAACAGATTTCAAAACTTTACCGGTGCGGATCAGCTTACCATTGACTTCAACATCTTGTGCACATTTAGCAATGATATAATCACCTTTGGTACTTGCCATCAATGCAACACCTTGCTCGGCGTAAAAAGCTTCAGTCTCGTCATACTGCTGCTGGCTACGGCATACTTTGCTCATGTTGCTTGAGTGGACTTCATTCCAACAATCAATGAATGTAAATCCTAAACGCTCAGACATCTGCAATAAAATATCAATCAAGTAACTGATACCAATATTATCAGTGATTTTTTTATCACCTAAATGTACTAAACGCCCCATTAATACATACACCGAATCAACAATCGCGTCAGCTTGCTCAACCAATGAATCAGCTTCAGCAAGCTCTGTCATTTCTTCAACAGCTAATGAAGTATGTAATGCATCAGCTTGAGCATCTAGGCTCGCAGGGGTTTCAATATCTAAGTCAAAGGTAGAACGAAACTCTCGAATATCGCTGTAAAGGTGATCGAAAAGGGGTTGGTCTAGCGCAGAAAGCTTCATTCGAATATCCTTGTTTCAGATTTAAGGGAAGAGATTATTTTATTACTCACAGCGCAAGGTTATGCTTAATAAAATAACACGACGGGCAAAGATACTAATCCAATCTCGCACCAGATACAAAACCAATCACCTAAAATCTGTTAGCTTGATGACAAAATAGACTTAACCATTATAGCAATGAGTTAAAACGTAACAATTGAGATATCATTATTCGTATTTAATCACTTGCGAATTAAAGGAAAGCCAATAAAATTTCAACCGTAACTCTCTATGTTGAGATAATAATATGTATGTTGGAGAAGTGATGATTGCAGGTCACCGTGGCGCGCGCGCAGTTGCCCCAGAAAACACATTAATATCCATGAAAGCCGCGGCAAATGCTGGCGCTACATGGATTGAAACGGATACCCAACTTTGCGAGGATCTCATTCCCGTTATTATTCATGATAAAAGTGTCCGTCGTTGTACCAATGGTTCCGGAAGTGTGCGTCATAAGCCACTCAGTGAGCTAAAGCAATTAGATGCAGGAAGCTGGTTTGCTGCTGAATTTGCCGATGCTACCATTCCAACATTGACAGAATTACTGCAAGCTTGTGATGATTATAGCTTAAATATCAACCTTGAAATTAAAGTCCATTATGAGGAAGAAGTTGAGCTTCAAGTTCGAAAAACCATTGAAACAATTAAAGATTATGGTTTCGATACCGATAGGCTCATTTTATCTAGTTTCTCTTATAACGCAGTAAAACACTGCTTAAAACTATGGCCTGAAGTTCGCCGAGGCTTAATCATTGAAGACTGGGTGCCAGACATCGCTCGTTTAGATGCCAAACTTAACCTATACAGCATCCACTTAGATCACCACTTACTCAATGAGAAGTTGGCAAAAGAAATTACGGATGCAGGGAAAGTACTACAAATATGGACCATGAATGATCCTCAGCAAATAGATAAATTTACCCGTTGGGGTGTTAGCACTATTATTAGTGACAACCCTGGTTTATTAATCTCAGCAGCAAAGCAATAATCATCACCTCTTAATATATTGTTCACGAGTCAATGAATAGCCAATATTGACTCGTAACAAACCTCACTTTCATTTCCTCTTATTCTTTTTACACCCCACATATTGATTTTCATCTATATTTTATACGGCAGTTTTATTACCACTAAAAGTGGAACTTTACATTTCAAAACAATATAAACAATTTATGTTTGATATCATTAAAATGTAAAAATATGTTTATAGAGAATATAAATTAAACCCCATTTATTTATAACTCTCTTTTATTACACACAATATCAGATAATTATGCCAACAACTGTCTAACGACAACTTATTTGATGCCTAGTGGAGCACATTATTCATGTCAGCTTATGACACCGTCTGTATAATGGCAGCCATTGCTGTCTTTATCTCAATTATTAACCACCGTATTGGTAAGTTTCAACCAACCATTGCCATCACTGGCTGGTCAATTGCAATATCACTGACTCTCTTAACACTCAGTAAATTAGGCTATATTCCTCATAAAGAGGAACATGAAGTCATTCAGATGATACAAGCAGTCAACTTTGATGACTTCTTACTCAAAGGCGTATTAGGCTTTCTCCTTTTCGCTGGTGCATTAAATATTCAATTGCCTCACCTTAAAGATCAAAAATTTGAAATCACGTTTTTAGCACTTATTGGCACTCTTTTCTCAACCTTCTTTATTGGGATTGTGTTATGGGCGTTATTTAAGCTTTGTACTATTGATATCGATTTTATTTACTGCTGCCTATTTGGTGCTTTAATTTCACCAACCGATCCTATTGCTGTTTTAGCTATTGTTAAAAAGCTTAATGCTCCTCAACGTATTTCAACTCAAATAGAAGGCGAATCGCTGTTTAATGACGGTGTTGGCTTGGTTATTTTTGTTACCTTATTTGAAATTGCATTCAGCAAAACAGCACCGACAGTCGCTAGTACTGCGCTATTATTTGCCCGTGAAGCATTAGGGGGTATTGCATGTGGTGCGGTTATTGGAGTGGTATTCCACTTCTTAATTAAAAGCTCACATGACAATATGTTCCGCTTAATTTTAACGATTCTAATTCCAACATTTGGGTATGTCGTTAGTGAACATATTGAGGTCTCTGCACCATTGGCGATGGTGGTTGCGGGTATTATTATTGGTAACTGGACTCGTAATTCAATCTCAGAAGAAGCTGCACATCAAATATCACATTTATGGGAACTCGCTGATGAGATCTTAAATGCGGTCTTATTCTTATTAATTGGCTTAATGATGATCACGTTCACCTTCCATGCCATTGATATCGTAGCAGTAGTGATTGCAATTCCATTAGTATTACTGAGCCGTTACCTCAGCGTAAAATATTCTTATAAAATCTTTAACCGTTACCGTACCTATAACCCATTATCGATTAAAATTCTAACATGGGGTGGATTACGTGGCGGTCTAGCGCTTGCGATGGCAATGGCGATTCCAAGCGGCATTCCAATTGGTTTTAGCCCAGACATTGATGTAAAAGAAATCGTGGTGTTAATGACTTATGCTGTAGTTATTTTCTCTATTATTGTGCAAGGTTCAACAATTACACCAATGATTTACAAAGCGAAAGCAGAACAAGAGAAAATGGATCACACACCAGCAAATTCTGCATCAGCAGTGAACATTTCAAATACCACAACAGAAACTAATACAACTAACAGCTAACCAGACGCGATTGTAAGCTCAATTTAATAGCCACTGTTGATCACGGTGGCTATTTTTTATGTTGTTATTTTTATTCAACAAATACGTAACAAAAATATTGACCATCGCAAAATTAGTCATATGATAATAATTACCTATTGATGAATAGTTATGACGCTTATGAGCAAGGATTGCACTCTCGTTGAATGGGCTACAAATCGTATTTGGTATTGTGATATGCCATACCGAGTAGCCGGAGCACCTATGGGTCACCGAATGACCATTATTCGATTAGATAACCATAAACTCTTTATCCATTCCCCCGTTGAAATAACAGCAGCCTTACAACAGCAACTTAACCAACTGGGTGAGATTGCCTATGTGGTAACGCCTAATAAAAACCACAATATTTATCTCTCTGATTGGTGGTTAACTTATCCTCAAGCGTATTTTTATGCTCCTCCGGGGCTAGTATATAAGCGAAGCGATCTTACTTTTGATGGTGCGCTTAGTAGTCACACCCCCTCCCTCTGGCAAGGACAATTACTACAAACGGTAATCAGAGGCAGTGACAGCATGGAAGAAATTGCTTTTTGTGATCCACAATCAAAAACCCTGATTGTCGGTGACGCATTAGCATGGATGGTCGACAGTCATCACCCTCTCACCTTTGCTCTTGCTGTAATTAATGGTTGTTATTTTCATCCAGCAATGCCTTGGTATTGGCGGATCACCTTTCGCAATCACACCCAATTACGCCAATCAATTCAAGAAATCCTAACATGGCCTTTTGATCGTATTATTTTGTCTCATGGGCGGGTGATAGATAACAATGCAAAAGCTTATTTTTCCGCCGCATTTCAGTGGGTAATACCGCATAAATTAAACATCACACCAGTTCAATAAATAGAAACACGCATATTTATCGGCTATTTAAATGTATAAGCATTAATTTATGTGCAAGATCAATATTGCTCTTATTTTGAAGGCGCATAGTAATAAAATAACGGTGGAAACACGCTCTTATTTATTCTTTATGCAATAACAAACCGTCGAGGTTAGGAGTTAATTAATGAACCTTTTTAAACTTTACTCTCGAGATATTCTTGGTCTTGGTGTCGTTGGCTTTTTTATATTAAGTATTCTCGGTGTTATTTTTGGGACAATTGCATTCTTCAATTATGCCAGTGGTAACACAGCATTAGCTGCGTCAAATGTGCATTTAGCGTTATCACACATTATCTTTGTTATTCCCGCACTGATCATCGGTCACTATATCAACCGCCCAGCTTGGGTTGCAGAGGTAGATAAAATTAAATTTGCACGCGAAATACAATGATCACACACGAAAATAACCCTGCTTCATCGTATTATTTATTGTTGATCTGCAAATCTCTCACGTAACATCGTCACCATTGCGCGCGTTTTTTCTGGTAAAAAACGCCGTGATGGGTACACCACTGTCATCATGATATCGGAGTAATTAACATCCGTTAGCACTTGCACTAACTTTCCCTGCTGTAAAGACTCTTGCATTAAAATGTTAGGTAACAACGCGATTCCCTGCCCTAAAATAGCCATCTGCTGAATCATATTAATATCTTCAGACATTAACCGTAACCGTGTTCCCTCTTGCAGCAACGTTGAATTATAACGGCTCGCTAATAGCCAATGCTGTTGCAGCTCAGCCGTTGATTTAGGCTCCGTATGCTTTTTTAAATAATCAGGTGATGCAAATAAACCATTACTAGAGGTCAAAAAGGCCTGCTGTACATAATCTAAATTAATAATTTCAGCCATATTCGGCAACAGTTGAAGATCAATATTTTCTCTTTCTAAATCAACACTTTTCTGCAAATATAATAACTCTATCCGCACCAATGGAAACTGACTCGCATAATTATCTAGCACTTCAGCAAACATCGATGATGCAATAAAAGATGATGTAGCCGCTAAACGTAGAACCCCTTGCAAACTGTTTTGCTGGCTTTCAAGTAAATTAACAGCATGGTTCACTTCCGTTAATGGTTGATTGATATGTTGATACAATAAGCGCCCATTTTCGGTTAATTCTATGTGGCGGGTAGTACGAATTAATAACTGACAATGCAGCGCTTTTTCTAATTCTTGTAAGCGGCGGCTAATTTTTGAACGTTGTAATCCATGCGCTGTTGCCGCAGCACTGATTCCACCATGACGTACCGTTAACATGAACAAATACAAGTCATCCATTGATGCTTTCATTATGCGTCCCCACATTGTCCTATATTTAGCTCACAAGTGTGACATTTGTCGCAGTATTCTAGCAAGTTAATTTTTCTTATACTGATCAGCTTGATTGTGATCACTGGAATATCTCATGCCTAATTCTCATACTACTTTTCAACATTGGATGCGGTGTCTAATTGTTATTTTTATTTTATTTATGGCCTATATTGTTATTGCAGATAGGTATGTACCGTTAACCAGTGAAAGTCGTGTGCAAGGTTATGTAGTACAAATTGCACCTGAGGTTTCAGGCACAATCACACAAGTAAATATTAAGAATAATCAGGCCGTTGTTAAAGGTGAATTATTGTTTAGTATTGATGATCAAAAATACCTTTTAGCGGTAGATCAAGCGCAAGTTGCTTTAGAGCAAGCACATCAACAAGAGCAAGCTCTGTATGCTCAAGCCAGTGTTGCTAAAGCCAATATTGCCACCAGCCAAGCAAATTACAATAATGCCCATAACGACTTTAACCGCATAAACAAATTAGCGAAAAAGAAACTGGTTTCAGCGTCAATGCGTGATAATGCTTATGCTAAAAACCAAACAACCCAAGCAAATTTAGCCGCAGCAAAGCAACAAGCTGTTGTCATACAAACTCAATTGGGCGCTAAACACGGCCAAAGTACTATTGTACTCGCGGCTGAAAATGCCCTTGCACAAGCTAAACTTAATTTAACCCATACAAAGGTTATTGCACCCAGCAATGGCGTAATCACCAACCTGCAAGTTGATGTTGGTACGATGGCAAACACTAACCAACCTATGCTGACCTTTATTCCAACCGATTCAATGTGGGTTGCGGCAGATTTTAGAGAAAAATCAATAGCTAACTTTCACTCCAAGTCAATGGCTTATGTCGTTTATGATGCTTTGCCTGGCCAAGTATTCCCGCTCACTATTAATAA
Source organism: Photobacterium sp. NCIMB 13483 (assembly GCF_003025475.1). NCBI lineage: Bacteria > Pseudomonadati > Pseudomonadota > Gammaproteobacteria > Vibrionales > Vibrionaceae > Photobacterium > Photobacterium sp. NCIMB 13483. Next base: position 78,156 of record NZ_PYLV01000015.1, on the reverse strand, counting down.
TCGTGACTTTGGTGTTGCCGCGGCACAACAAGTCGCCAATGGACACCTAACAAGCATTGAAACCAGTAACCGTTGGGTACGAGATGCGCAGCGAGTACGAGTCAATTTCATCAGCCAACAGCCCTTACCACCCCAATTATTCGTAGGTTCACGTGCGACTGTTGTTGTCTATCCGCAAAACAATCCGGTATGGCAATTATTAGCAAAAATAGAAATCCATTTAGCCAGTGTGCTGCATTATATTTATTAACCACAACAATAAGTTAAAGCGATTAATTATTAATTTTCGGAGTCATAACTTATGAAAACAATGCGCCTTTGGTTTGGTTGTGTCGTGGGCTTAGCAATCAGTATGATCTTTGGGTGGTCGTACGGTTTTTTTATTGCCTTATTACCCATTAATATCATGATTAATTCAGATAGTTGGCATTGGGATAGCTATGTCCAATTAGTGATTGGTGTGGTGTGGGTGACGCTTGAGGTCAGTTTTATTCATGGCTTTTTTCAGTCATCACCACTGCTATTAACCATTGTCGTCGGCATATTCTTCCTTGAAAAATGTGTTGCGATGAGTAACAAGAATAGCTATTTGTTTGGCTTTATCGGACTACTTGTTGGCTCAATAGCGCTTAACTTTGCCAGCTACAGTAGTTTTGATTTAGAAGATTTTTCAATTACTTTATGGTTCAGTGCGATTGCAACGGTACCAGTCTGTGCGCTGGCTTATTACTTTTTTCCAGAACCCACAACTGAAACAACAATAGATGCCGTAAGTGATACCACCAACAATGTGCAACGTTACGACCATATTGGCATGATAAGACAAACCGCACTAGGCTGGATCATCGCTATGCTTGCATTTTTGGTGTTTCAATTTGGCGATCTGAATGATTCATTATCGGCGCAAGCATCTATATTGATCGTACTTTCACCGATGACATTAATTGGATCACTCGCTGCATCAAAAATACGTATTATAGGAACATTTCTAGGCTGTTTAGCGGGATTATTTATTCAAATAGGACTCTATTCATGGGCTGATAATGGAGTGTTATTTATTATGGCTTATGCGATTGCAGCAGGATTTTTTTGCTCTTGGCTTGCCCTTGGCACCATCAAATCTAGCATTGCGTTTTCGGCAATGTCGGCATTAACGGTTCCCTTAACGACATCACTGATTCCCGATCAAAAAGATGCGGTATTTGCTATTTTCTATCGCTTTAGTTCTATTTTGGTTGCCGTCATTTTAACCTCAATGGCTATTTGGATTATTCACCATTTCTTAGTACGAGTGATCAAATCACCCAATGAACATTTTAGTCACGGCTAAGATTTTGTTGGCACAACCATAACTTGATATTGGCTCTTTTTATAGCTGAAGTGGATTATAAATTGGATCACAACGTTAACGTTCTGGGTATAAAGGCAACTAATTCAAATTGCGAGGGGTGAAATCAGCTTCTCACTTTGGGGTGTTTTTTAGTTAGCCGTTCTGACTAACTAAAAAGTGGACAAATTTGAGCTAGCCATTCGAGCCAGCTCAATTTTGGACAGAAACGGCTTAGATTATTTGCTCTATTTCGGTTAGCAGGTATTAGGAAAAGTAAGGATATGTTCAACTTTTAACATCACCCTTCATGATATTTACTTATATAAGGTGGCTTGGTCTTGTCCAACACTTCGGATAGGTGTCGGCTACGCGACACGTATCCTTATTTATTAGCCGTCTTGTTCAGTAAGGCAGCTTAAACATACGTCTTGCCCTAGTTCACACCCATCATCAATAGTAAAGATCACATCTGATTTACAGGTATCACTTACACAATCTCTTCTAGTGAACTCGAATTCTCCCTGACATAAGTAACAGGTTATAACATCTTGACCTGGAGTAATAAGTGCATATTCTACGTCAAAAATAGAGCCTGCTTCTTGACGGTTAAATTCACATGAAGGACACGTAAACCGCCTGCCCTTATTAGGCATTCTGATAAGTTCATTGCAAGCGGTTTTATTAAAGTATTTTTCAAACAGCTTATAATACTTAAGGATTTTAAGGTCTTCACATGCTTCGCTGTCTACACCATATATATCCTCAACAAGAAGTACATGCCTAAATTCAATAAGCCAATTGTCTTTCCAAATTTGAGATAAGAAAGAGTGCATTATTTCTAATATATATAACGGTAATAGCAATTCCCTTAGCACGCCGTGAGTGCATTTATTACGCTTTTTACGTAACTCTTCGAAATCCTGCTTTAAGTCTTCACCTAAATTTTCACCCAGCAATTCTTGATAAATGACCAGTAAATCATCAAACTGATGAAGATATAAATCCTCGAAATCTTTATCAGCATTTTTAACATTCCACTCTGATGGTTTTTGCCCTAACAATAACAATGGTGAAACTTTACATATTTCGCTCTTCAAGTAATTTTCGATACTTAGAAAAAGCATGATCAGCGAGTTACCTAGAGTGCCTTGATGAAATTCCCATAGCTCATCGGTTATATCTTCGCTATTGAGAAAGTAATCGCCAAAAGCGAGTTCAGTATTTAAAATCAAGTCTATTGATTGAGCTAGATATTGTACACTCAGAGTTGTGAAGTCGCCCGACTTCGGAATGTTTTTGATCAATTTGTAACTCCTTTACGAAGGCTAACAGTTTATTAGTAAGCATTCTTACTTTCACGCAAAAGAATGCCCCTAAAGCCCTACAATCATAATCAATTTAATTTATAAATATTATGAGTTTGATTGCATTATTTTGTTTCAAAGTATTTATTGGAATGTTAGAAGTAAGAAATTTATTAAACAAGTCTGATTAGGATAAGAATATGTAAATAAAACTAATCCAAAATCACGTTAACGCAATATGAACGAGTAAAAGCACTAAGTAGGAATGGGGCAATTTTGAGTTAGCTGAATAGCTAACTCATCTGTGGACAAAAATGAGTTTCGTTTTCACGGAAGTACCTTTTTTCAGATTAGTTCAGGTAGCAAAAGGTAAGTTTTGATGAGCATGTCTGGCATCCAAGTAGTGGTTTGAATGCCAGATTACGGTTTTGAGGGGTGCAGTGAGATTAACGTCGGTTATTGGATCTTAATATTTAGCTATTTCATAGCCTAAGCAGTAATATTAGTTAAATTTGACAACTAAAAATGAATTATGGAACGTGTTTGCGAACAAGTTAAACAGTGTTTAATAGAGGGAAGTTTTGCATCAATTGTTCTCCTGTCAGGCCCTTGGGGTAGTGGAAAGACACATTTTGCTAAAAATAAACTCATCCCCGAACTTAACAATATCCCTGACATGAAGGCTCACTATATTTCTTTGTTCGGGTTATCCAGCCTAGATGACTTTAGAGATCGTGTTCTAGCTAGTACAAGTTTAGGGGCTAGTTCAACAATGAATGTTGGGGCATATATTAAAAATTTGGTTGGAGCTTCGACTGCAATAGCTGGAGACAGTGGGACAACTTTGAGTGCTATGAACGCTATGACTAAGCCTATTAAACATAGACTTCTCTCGAAAGTTAGCAACCGAATACTAGTCGTTGATGATCTTGAACGAGCTTCTAGCGATCAGTTAATTTCAGAAGTTTTAGGAGAATGCTTAAACTTTGCTGAAAACAACACTAATGTTTGGGTGGTAGTAATTGCTAATAAAGACCAGATTAACAACACTGATTTATTAGAGAAAACATTTTTAGACCAAGTTCATATTAGCCCTACTACGACAGACATAATTAACTTTGTTAACAAAGTTTCCCCAAGCCTGTTGGATCATGAAATAAAGCAACATTTTAAGCACGTTGTCGAACAACTCAAGTTAACAAACCTTAGGGTTGTGCAGCGTATATTGCAGCGCTATGCGCGAATAAAAAGCTCGATTAAACACTTAGAGAACGTCGATTACCAAGTAGCAAAGGCCGTTTTAATAGACTCCGTAGCTAGAATCTGTCATGCGCATTATGAGCATGGCTTTAAATTTGATGAGTTGTGTGAAAACTCTGAATCTAAGAAACAAAAGTTCTTAGACATCATTGATAAACGAAAGAAACCTCCTGAAGAGGCTAAATTGACCGAAGAGGACAAGCGCCAAGATTTATTGGAAAGTATTATGAGATCACCCAGAGGACGCATTCCACCCGCCATGATCAAGCTCGCTCTAGGACTCGGTGATTTACCAGATAACCCATGTGAAGTGCTTAATCTTCCTTTAAAATCTAACCCATTAGATACGTTGATTTCGCTCAATTTTGCAGGTATGAATGAGCCAGATTTTCAACTAGGTATTGATGCACTGAAGAAATTTGTTTTTGAAGGAGAATCTAAACCATTTTATAAATGGATAAACGCTTTAGACACCTTACTTTACTTAACGGAACACGGTTACCTACTTGGAAACATTCCTGATTCAATAAAAAAAGCACGTGCTGTTTGTTTCCACAAGGGCTTCTTCATACATGAGTTACACTCATTTGCCAGATTCTCCTCACGCGATCTTTATAACTCTGAGGTAGCTAAGCTTAGAGACGAGGTTAAAACAAAATTACTTAGTTTCGTTTCAATCAAGGAATCAAATGAGCTTCAGGAACTGTTTGTTCGATCGTGGAGCGAACCTAGTAGCGTTATCTACCAAAAGTATGACACCAAGCCATTTCTTGATTCTGTTGATCTAGATGTTGTGGTTGAAGGAGTTGTCAATAATTGGAGCCGCTACGATACTATTATGTTTGGTCAATTTATGGCGGCTAGATATAAAATATCTAACATTTACGAATTCCTATCTGATGAGTTCGATACGGTTGGGCAGTTAAAAGAAAAACTAGAAGTAGCCCATAAGTCCCTCAGCGAATCTTTACAGAAAGGAAAGATTAGTGAACTGCTCGAATATTTAGATGAAGCTGTAAAACTTATTAAAAATGCTAAAACTAGACAGGCAATAGCTCAAGCAAAGGAATAAATTATGTTTAAAACCGTTTAAACGCTGTTTAATTTAAAAGGAAGCCCTAGCTCACGACAAGAGCTAGGGCTTTTGCAAATTTCAATACTTAGAATCGCTTACAGTGCGTTTTCGCTTTTTGACTAAAGTTGATGATTAATGGGGCGCGGCGTATACACAATAGAGCGAATGCGACACGGTGATATTCTCCCGGCCGTAACACGCAGTAGGAGTAAGCTTACGTGAGTTGAAATGCTATGTGGGGTTGCTGACTTAGTCAGATTGAGAGGCCCCACCATTCGCTTAGTTTTCCCTTTCCTTCTTAACCGGTTCAACTCTTAATCTCGCTTGGCCTCATCGGTCGACAGCCTCCTAAAGTTGCTGAGAAATACCGCTTTGCCTGATTGAGTGGCTTTCACCACTGAGACATAACCGGCTTGCTCGTGAATGTAGATGAGTGTGGTTGCGGTATCTTGAATCACTTCGCACTGGTCTTGCATCAAGGTGAACCAATCCAGTGTTGCCGTCGGTGTAACTGCCCATGTATTGGCACTGCATCAACTAACCAATTTGCGCACCCATTCCAGATAATATTTTCTAAGGAAAAATGAAGCTCAGCATTTTAAGGAGAGTCTCTACGCTAAAACGTTTCGGGGCAAATATGAGTTAGCCAAGTAACTAACTCATATGTGATCACCAAGCGATTCTGTCGTACCTTAACTACCAAGCGACTTTAAAGCCTCAAATTAATCAAACTTTTTTGTATCTGAACAATTTTTATCGTGGTCGATCAGACTATCTTGTTAGCCGACAGCTAACCGAGAATATTGAGATAGTGGCGAGAGTCAGCGCGGTAATTAAAGGCCAGATAAAACAAAACCGCCATGCTCGGCGGTTTTATTAGCGATAGCACGGCGGCTATTAATCAATGAAGGTTTCAAAAGGTAAATTGAAATACTCACTGAAGCCTTTTGCTTGAGCTAAATTAATAGCTCTTTTGCCATTTAAAATATCGCTGATCACGCTTTGAGGCGCGATATGTTTTAAATCAGATTGTTTAAGCTCCTTAATATCCATCAAGCCCTTTAGCATTTCTACAGCGGGAACTTTAGGCATAATTAAATGGTTCGTTTCAAATTCTTCGATGCGGTCTGAAATTGCATGGGCATAAACCATACAAACATCAGTTTCAGAGGTCGCCATATCCATTAGCTCATCCATTAATTCAGCGCGTTCTAGCACTTCCGCTTCAGTTTCAATTGGTTTCGTTGAATAGTTAAATAAAATTAGGGCATTCTGTGCGTAGTCACTTAGGACATCTGACATTGCCTCAAACATGCCGCTTAGATTTGCGGTGTTCAATCCAACATTTTCATGGTGTTTAATCATAACTGCTCCAAAATATACGGAGGTGATTACTTAATATGACTTTTAATCCATTTGTCATAGTCTGCATGAGATAAAATCTCACGAATAAAAATCTTGCTGCGAGTGCTATCAATACGAGCCAAAATGCGACAGTCGTTCTTATGAACGTCAAAAATGTAAAGGTCGTAATTGTCACCGTTAAAAGCCGTTTCACCTACTTTACGCGCAGGGACACGATCAATATTCCAGCCACTTTGTGTACGCCAAAGCGCTTTAATTTGAGTAAAAGATTCAAACTTTAAGCCTGCTCGATTGAATGTCTGTTGCCAGAGAGTCAACCCAACTCGCCACAGTGGGAACATCAACATTGCCTGTTTAGTTCGAGTTGTAGTGATGATCCGCACGCATATTAACCCTTTACTGTGAATTTTAGACCAAATTATCGCAAAGTACGATATATAGCGATATGGCTTGTTTTCAGAAATGAGATGCAACAGGAAAAAAAAAAGCCTCCACTGTGGGAGGCTTGGTATGATGCAAATACTGACTATTACTTACAGAATACGCGGGCTTGACGTGGTGTATAAATACCAAATGTAACGACACTCAATAGACCGTTAACAAACGTTTGTTGCACTTCAACTTTAGCCACGTTATCGGCACCGCCACATAGCTTCGCAGCATCAACAGTTTTATGTTGACCAATACCTGAAACGAAAAATGGTTGTGATTTATTTAATTCAGCTGTTTTTGTTTGTGGTGCAGGTGACATAATAAATGTTTGGCGTGCACAACCTGTCATAACCGTCGCTGCAATTACTGTTGCTAAAATTACTTTTTTCATTAAGTTAACTCTAAAATGGATAAATAAAAGTGATACTCATTTAATCACATAAACAACAGTTAACATATTCTTTTGGGGTATAATTGTGCTATAAATTCATACTCTCAATTTTTTAGGTTATATTTTAACCACAATTGGATAATAAATATATAAATCATAGCGTTATTTATAAGATGCTAAGCTAAATCATCTTTAGTAACACTCACACCTTTTATCTGAGCAAACACCTGATCACCGACTTTTAGTGCTAATTCATCCGCTGCCCATGCGGTAATATTGGCCCATAAATGGGTTTCACCAATACGTAATTTAACTTCCACACGTTCATCATTAGCGTAATGAATCTTATCAACCCTTGCCGCAAGAATATTACGAATACTGCTCGCTTGAGGATAATGACGCGCAATTGAAACATCATTAGAAAATATACGTACCCGCACCCACTCCCCTCGTTGATGTGGCAACTGTGTCACCCATAATGAGGCATCGTGGCTCAACATTACTTGTGTTAAGGCATAACGAGGATGGTTAATATTTACTCGCGCACTTAATAGTGAACTCTGTTCTTTTGCAGGTAACCACGGTCGCATTTCAGGAGAACTCCACACAGAATTCACATGCCCTGAAATCAGTACCTTGCCTTGGTTTAACATCACCATTGAATCGGCTAAACGTAGAATCTCATCTAAACTGTGGGTCACATAAATTATCGGTGTATTGACCTCTTTGGCTAACTTCTCCAAATAAGGCATCAGTTCTTGTTTACGTGGCATGTCTAATGAAGCTAAAGGCTCGTCCATTAATAACATATCGGGTTTAGTCAATAATGCTCGCCCAATGGCTACCCGTTGCTTTTCACCACCAGATAACGAAGCCGGATAACGTGATAATAACGGTGCAATACCTAATAAATTAACCACATCATCAAAATGTTGTTGATCGGTATGTTTAACGCCGTAATTCAAATTACCTTTTACCGTATAATGTGGAAACAAACGCGCATCTTGAAATACATAACCAATATTACGTTTATCAGCACTTAACGCTATACCTTGCTGGCTATTGAATAAGACACGATCACCAAGCTGTATATAGCCATCGTCAGGATGACTTAACCCACTCAGCACATTCACTAATGAGGTTTTTCCTGCACCTGAGCGTCCAAAAATGGCCGTGATCCCTTGCATCGGCACATTAAGATCAATGGCTAACGCAAGATCACCTAATTGTTGGGTAAAGCACATTTTTAATCTTTTTTGCGCTGTTTTCGTACTCATTACGCAGCCCCTAATCGTTTTCTTGCCACGCGGGTTAACCATTCAGAAGCAAACAATGATAATAATGCAATCACAATAGCGACAATACATAAGCGTGCCGCTTCACTTTCAGCACCGGGGGTTTCAATAAAGGAGTACATCGCCAAAGGAATGGTTTGAGTTTGACCCGGTATATTTGACACAAAAGTGATCGTTGCACCAAACTCACCCAGAGCACGCGCAAAAGCTAAAATTGTACCCGTCAAAATACCAGGGATCATTAATGGTAAGGTGATGGTCATAAACACACGAGTAGAAGATGCACCTAGCGTGCGAGCCGCTTGTTCTAACTTCTTATCAACACCTTCTAAAGCTAATCGAATTGAGCGTACCATTAAAGGAAACGACACCACCGCAACAGCTAACGCAGCACCGCGCCAACTAAAACTGAACGTAAATCCAAACCAATCATACAGCCACTTGCCCACCATGCCTTGGCGACCCATAGTGATTAATAATAGGTAACCGATCACCACAGGTGGTAGCACTAACGGTAAATGAATCAGTCCATCGAGTAATGATTTACCCCAAAACTGGCGGCGTGCCAATAACCAGGCACAGCCAATCCCTAATGGTAAACTGAAAATTACCGCGACACTGGCAATTTTTAAACTTAAAAATAACGCTTCTAATTCATATTCAGTGAGCACTACCAACAATCCTGTAAAAACTTTTATTCGTTATAGCAATAGCATAGGTAATCATTTACCGTCAGTCAGCAATGATTTGATTTCTGTGCTTTATTCGCTGTATTTTTAAACACAATCAAGGGTAAAACATAAAAGGTACTAAGCTTTCACTCAGTACCTTATCGTTAACCTATTACTATTATGCGTTTAATCAATCACGCTATTTTTTTGTAACCTGATCAAAGCCATAAGATTTGAAAATTGCTGCGGCTTGAGGCTGTTGTAAATACTGGTAAAAACCTTTAGCTGCTGGTGTCACATTGCCTTTCACTAGCGCCATTGGATATACAATCGGTTTATGTGAATCAGCGGGGAATTGATAGACTGTTTTTACTTTTTTAGAAATTTCAGCATCTGTTTTATAGACAATGCCCAATTGAGCTTCCCCACGTTCAACTAACACCAGCGCTGAACGCACATTATTGGCGCTGGCTAACAGTGGTTGTGCTTGTTTCCATAAACCTAAAAACTCTAATGCTTGTTTTGCATAAATACCAGCAGGCACATAGTTAGGATCACCAACCGCTAAACGGGTGCCATCTAATGCCTTGGTTAAATTCCAGCTCGCGCTAACATTCACTTTATTTTGTGGGTATGCCAAAGGAGCAACCATCACTAAGCTATTTTTAACGATATCTTTACGGGTATTGGCCGCTATAGCCCCCTGCTGCTCGGCATAATCCATCCATTTTTCATTCGCAGATAAATAAATATTAGCGGGTGCACCTTGGCTAACTTGGCGTGCTAAAGTTGATGATGAAGCAAATGATAATGTGGTTTCAACACCTGTTTGCTGTTGATATTTTGCCGCAATGGCATTTAACGCATTGGTTAATGATGATGCAGCAAAAACAGTAACATTATCAGCAGCGAAAGCGGGTTGTGCAAAAAGAGATAATACAGCAGCAGTAATAACCGCAGATTTAAGTGACATAACAACCTCCATAATATTTCGATGTATAGTAATGTACATATCGATATTTACCAAGCATAAATTTTAATTCCTAGAGCCAATACTTCCCTTTTCCCTGATTCAAACTTATGCCATGTAAAAGCTTAAAAATTCACAAAACAACAAAAAGCAATCGATTACCAATCTGATAATTGAGCATTTTTACACCCTTTATTTAAAAATTCAGGTTTTCAATACGATCTTCGTCACAAATAAAAGTAATGCATAAAATAGTTATTTTCATTCATTTATTGCTCTGTATTATCAGCAAAAATCCATCGTTACGGTAATACATAATGTTTAAGAAGACTTTACTTGCTGTTTCTTTAGCTGCAACTTCGCTTATTAGCCCATCTGCTTATGCCATCGAAAATGTCGACTTGTTAATAACAAATGCGACAGTCCTCACCATGGATCAAGATAAAACCGTCTTTGATAATGGTTTGGTCGCAGTAAAAGGCAATAAGATTTATGCCGTTACTGATGGTACAAACATCAAAGAATACCAAGCAACTAAAACTATTGATGCTGATGGTGACATTGTTATGCCTGGCCTCATTAACTCCCATACTCACGCCTCAATGACCGTTTTCCGTTCAATGGCTGATGATGTGCCCGATCGTTTACACCGCTATATTTTCCCATTAGAGAAAAAATTAGTTTCACGAGATATGGTGCGTATTGGCGCACAACTGGGTAACGTCGAAATGCTAAAAGGCGGCGTGACCACTTACGCTGACATGTATTACTTTGAAGATGAAGTGGCTAAAACCGTTGATCAGATAGGTATGCGTGCCATCTTGGGTGAAACCATTATTCAATTCCCGGTGGCGAGTGCTAAAACACCGGAAGATGGTATTAAATACACGCTCAACTTTATTGAACAATATAAAGATCACCCGCGTATTACACCAGCATTTGCACCACATGGCCCTTATACAAACTCGACTGAAACGCTGCAAACCATTGCCAAGCTATCGTTAAAACATGATGTGCCCGTAATGATGCACCTTGCAGAGTCTGATCGTGAGCGTGAAGTGATTGCTAAGCGTTCAGGCGGCTTATCCCCAATTAAATACATGGAATCGATTGGCGCACTTAATTCAAACTTCTTAGCCGCGCACGTCATTGATGCTAATGATGAAGATATCGCTATTTTGAAAAAGCACGATGTTGGTGTCGCCCACAACATGAGTGCCAATATCAAATCAGCCAAAGGCGTCGCACCTGCATTGAAAATGTTTAACGATGGGTTACGTATTGGTTTAGGCACAGACGGCCCAATGTCAGGCAATACATTAAGTACGATTGATGAATTTAACCAAGTAGCGAAAGTTCACAAATTAGTCAATAAAGATCGCGCGGCAATGCCTCCAATCAATGTGATTAAAATGGCTACCATTGGCGCGGCACGTGCATTACACATGGAAGATAAAATTGGTTCTTTAGAAGTGGGAAAACTGGCTGATATTATCGTGATTGATACCAAAGCACCCAACATGATCCCGGTTTATAATCCATACTCTGCGTTAGTGTATTCAGCGTATGCTACCAATGTTAAGCACTCAGTGGTTGACGGTAAGTTACTTATGGAAGATCGTAACATTCTGACGGTGAATGAAAAAACCGTGCGTGATGAAGCATTGAAATTTGCTGATGTAGTACGTAAAACCGTGGTTGAGAGCGGCGAAATAGTACAATAACACGCAAAAAATGGGTTATGAGAAAAGAGTGTCGTGCACTCTTTTCTCTACTTTATGCTTAGTTCTTAGCACATAAATCACATAGCACTAATTACTCAGGTGCTATACGCGCAACACCTCTAATGGTTGGCTGCACGACGGCAATCATTTTACGCATTTTTTCATATTGAATATCTTCAATCACAAAGCCTGCATCAATGATTGACTGCTCTGTATTTCGGTTAAGATGGCAATTATCTGCAACTCGACGCCAAATAAAATTCAACCGTTGTTGCCAATGATAACAACGAGAATTTGGCTCGGCGGCAACATGTTCTAAAAAAATGAAACGCCCTGTCGGTTTGAGTACCCGTTTAATTTCTTGTAATGATGCAGCCACATCTTTAACCGAACAACACACTAATGACACAAAAACATAATCAAAAAAGTCATCATCACTATCAATATTTTCAGTTGAACAAGATAAAACGGTCGCTTTAATATTCGATTGTGAATGTAATTTTTGCTCTAATTGCATTCGCATATGTTGATCTGGTTCAGATAAATAAAGCGCTAATGACGATTTTTGTGGATAAAGGCCTAAACTCGCTCCAGTTCCCGCACCTATTTCTAATACATTACCATCTACATTTTCAAGCAACGTTCGACGCCATTCCACCAAACAAGCTTCTTCGGTATATTTCATTACATTGTCATAAAATAAAGCAGTAAAGAAAGACATTACAACGCTCCAAAGTGATAAGTGGCTACCTTAACACTTTAAAAAGTGACAAACAGAGTTTTTAACTAATCTTTATTGTTAACAATAAAATATAACAACAAAGGAGTAAAAACTTGCCAACGATTCACCACACAGATAACATTAACAATAGTCATCCGTAGTCATGTGAAATGTAATGAGCATTAAGCAAAGAATAACCAGCGCTTACCGCTATATCGAGCCAAATCTATTTTTTATAGGATTATTTGGTTTTCTCGGCTTCCCTGCTTATTATCTTATTTGGGCTTATGTTTTCCCCCAGCCCTATGAAAATTTACCATTACGGTTAGTTTGTGCCGCATTATTTTTGCCGTTTGCGATTAAAAATCATATGCCAAGCTTATTTTCTCGTTATAAAGAAAAGCATTTTGTTTTTACTATATGTTTTTGTTTACCTTTTTTCTTTTTCTATATGATGATACGCAATGAATGGTCTGTTGAATGGATCATGTCTTTTATGGCCGCTATTTTTCTGTCTATTATTATTATCTATGATTGGCTAATTATTCTAATATGCACCACAATAGCAACATGCAGCGCTGCCTTATTGGGCTATCTATCGATGGGCAATATTGGCATTGGCTTCCATTATTCATACCTTATTGTGTTTAGCTTTTCTTATTTCACAGGTATCTGTTTTAATTACCGTAATCGAATTGAAATTGAAAGTAAGCAATTATTCTCACGATCATTCAGTAGCGGTATCGCCCATGAAATGCGTAATCCCCTAGGTGCTTTATACGCCTCTCAAGAAGTCTTATTAGAATTACTTCCTGAAACATTAACCAATGATCCTCAACAACATCGACTGATCTCAAATGCTGAAATACATAAATTACGTAATATTATTCAAGACAATATTTCAATAATTAATAATGGCCATAATACTATCAATCTTTTACTTAATTCTATTGATAGTCAAAAAATATCACCTCATTCTTTTCAATACCTTTCTATTAACGATGTGATTATTGACGCACTTAATGTTTATGGCTATCAACAAAAAAGTGATCGCCAATTAGTCAGTTTTCAAATAAACAAGGATAATCTATTTTTTGGTAATGATATTTTATTGCGCTATGTTATCTTTAATTTATTAAAGAACTCTTTTTATTATAAAGATAAACTAAACTTTAAAATTGTCATTTCTGTTTATAGTAAAAAAAATGAAACAATTATCAGTGTTAAAGATTATGGGAAAGGTATTCCACTAACCGCGATTAAAAATATTTTTACCGAATATTATACTTCAGGGAAAAAGAACAATTCAGGTTTAGGGTTATCTTTTTGTAAAAAAGTCATTACAGCTTTTGCTGGTAACATTGAATGTTATTCAACTGAAGATATTTCAACAACGTTTATTATTCGATTACCAAGCGTAACATCTTCAATCGTTGAAAAAATGAAATATGACCTAATGTGTCATAAAAAAATATTATTCTTAGGTCGTCAAAATCAGTTATTAACAGATATTAGTCATATTGCGTTCTTTTATAATTTCACGTTGTATTATAAACAAGCATCGACTTACGACATTACTGACATTAATGCAATTGATTATGATTGCATCGTTATTGATATGCATTCAATTCAAAATGAATTATTAATGAAACTGTATAACCATATAACGACAACAACAATAAAGATGATACTAATCCATCATTTAAATGATACTAAAGAAATAGTGTTATCAAAAATTTATCAGCCCTATTTATTTACATATGACCATATTGATGAATTACAGAAGAAATTAAGCACTCAAATTTTTACACATAAAACACCAGTAAATGACGTATTTAAAACAGTCAATATAACCAAAGCTAAAATCATGCTTGTTGATGACAATATTTCATTACGTTTGTACTCAGGTATTTTATTAAAAAATGCAGGTTATGAGGTTGTAGAAGCAGACAATGGACGTACAGCCCTCTCTTATCTACAAGAATCTACAGTTGATCTTATTTTGATGGATTCACAAATGCCGATCATGTCAGGTATCGATGCGACCAAAGAAATCAGAACTAATCTTCAATATTCTGCACATCAAGACGTTCCTATTATCTGTTATTCAGGATCTTTAGATGAAGAGCATAGAAACCATTTAATCAATATTGGAATCACTGACTTTTTACTAAAACCATCATCAAAAACAACGTTATTAAGTATCGTTCACAAATGGTTAAAGGTATAAATTCACCAATAAAAAGTAGGTATGGTTTCATACCTACTTTTAAAAAATGACTTAATTACATTATTTTACGACGGCCATAAGCCACCAGCGACATCATCATCACCCAAAATAGAGACAAGCTACCACCTGAACCTTCTTTTTTATCATGATTTAATGGCCACTGTGTATTGTGATCCAATAGGTTAATATCCGTTGGCACTACTTCATCTTTAGTCACGGCAACTAAGTACGTACCTTCATTAGAGATTGCGTTATCAAACAATGGATATACTTGATCAAAAGGTAATGTTAACGTCGCAGTTTTACTGCCTGCGCTAAACCATACCTCTTTAGGTGCTAGAGCGGCTTGTTGCTTACCACTGACTTTAGTCGCAACATAAACCATTGCTTGCTGCGCGTTATCAATATCTTTGCTTCTAGTAAGTGTGACTTCAAATTGTTGAGCATTGATATCTTCGCGTACTTTTGCAGCTAATGTTTGTACATTCGTTAATGGCGTAAGGCCTTTTTTTGCAATAGCCGTTTCATTTAATAAACTCACGACATCACCACGACCTTGATCACAACCAGCTTGACCATTGATAAACGGTAAGCCATTTGCCGGGTTATAGCTGCTAAAGCCAGACATTAAACTGGTTGTTCCTTCCGCATTACATTGTTTGGTGCCGTAAGCGTTTTTAAACAGAGCATCAGTACTATCAACAGTATTCGCCTCAGTATGCTTAGCGCCAAAAGTATGTCCAACTTCATGAGCATAAACAAATTTATAACGACTATTTATTACACTATCAGCACTTAAGATCAATTGAGCATTATTCATTGACTCTAGATCTTCAAATCCTATTGGTGAGCGTGCATGCCCCTTGGTTGTATTTGAAACCTGTGATGCAAAAGTCGTTAGTGTATTATTAATAATACTTGGGTCATTTGCGATCATTTGTTTAATATTGTCAGAAACTTCCTCAATGGTCTCATAAGGATAGTCAAGGTAACTAATAGTAGCCGGTGACAATTTAATATCAATATTATAATGATTCCAAACTCGGTTCGCTTGCTTAATATTTTGATAATGACCAACAGCCCATTGTGATGCAACCTCTGTATGGGCAATCTCTGTTGGTAAAATTAATGGTGACTCAAACTCAGCCGCATTTACACTTCCTGTAAACATAGCTAATAATATACATAATTTTTTCTTTTGCATGAGTATCCCTTAAAATAACATCTGCATGTTTATTTTATTTGGTTAAATAATTAATCGTTAATCTTGTAATAAATACTACAGCTGCAAAAAACAATATCAACAATTAATTAAAATAATCGTATTCATTACTCATTAAAGTATTAATATCGACTCAAAAATACATTAGAAGTATATATTTAATAATATAAAAAACTGTATACTTAAAAATAAATAAGCCCACTAAATACTATTAGCAGGCTTAATATTATTTATTGTTTTAATACCATCTATTTAGCTATTGGAACATATTAGTAATAATTATGATGCTAATTCGATTTTCATCAAATAACACGCTTGTAATATAGCCTCTATTTCTTGATCTGTTAATTCACTATTGACAGAAAAACGAATAAGATTTTTATTTTTTGGTGTTGCGGGCGCACAAAAAACAGAACCAAAGATATTCATATTTTCTAAATGATCACGCATTATTTCAGTATTTTCTTCATTACCTGTTTCAAGAGCAATAATTTGAGATTGGCTTTGAATATTAAATCCAAGTTGGATTAAGCCATGACGTAATTTGTCAGCTTGCTCTACCAATCGTGAGCGGCGATCATCACTGTTTTTAATAACATTCAATGTCGCCTCTAATACTGCAATTTCATGAGGTAATAACGCAGAACTAAAGATAGCAGGACGCGCAACAAACGGTAATGCTTGCCCAATTTTGTGACTACACAATATCGCCCCTGCGCGATAAGCAAATGCTTTTGCTAAACTAACTGTTATAAAATCAACATCATCGGTTAAACCTAATTCAGCAACGAGCCCCGCACCTTTTGGTCCATGAGTACCTAATGAATGTGACTCATCAACCAAAATAGCACAACCATAATCTTTGGCTAACGCGACAATCTCAGTTAAAGGCGCGACTGTACCTAAGGTACTGTAAACAGAATCAACTAAAATAAGTCCTGGGCCATTACGCTTTATTAGCTTTTCTAGATGACGAATATTATTGTGTAAAAAGCTATGAATCTGCGCTTCTGCAACCCGAGCCCCTTCCCATAATGACATATGAGCAAAGAAATCAATGTAAACTGGCGTATTAACAGGCAAAATTGTTTGAATTAAGCCCACATTCGCCGCCCATCCAGATTGAGACAATATACAATGCTCAAAGCCAGTATAACTCGCCAACTGATGCTCAAATGAATGATCATCTTCTTTATGTAAAAATATAGCGGACATAACAATGTCTTTTTTATTATTACTGAGCGACTCTATATATGCTTCTCGAATGTGATCATGATTAGAAATGGCAAGATAGTCATTACTCTGTAATAACACCCCATTTTCTGTTGGTTTTTTACCTAAAACTAAATGTTGTTGGTTTTTTCGAGGATAAATAAGTTCTTCAAGATGAAATTCAATTTTTTTTTATAAAGTCTGGTAGTGGCTTAGATAGGTTATGGTTTGTCATGGTATATTCCTTTTTAATTAAAATAATATTATTTACATATTTATAAATAACGAAGATATATTATTATCAAATAAAAAATACACAACCTATTATTTGCTCATCTTATAAAATCATCCTGATAAAACAATTATCATTATTTGTTATATATAACCTATTCTGAATTTTAATATTATGAGAGACTACCTAAAAAAATAACCACACTGAGAATATGATGAAATATAGTGCAGCAATTTTTGATATGGATGGATTACTGCTTGATACCGAACAAGTGTGTATGACTGCTTTTAAGCAAACATGCTGTGAGATGGACCTTCCTTTTAAGCAAGAGGTTTATCTTTCTATGATTGGACGAAACCAAGCTGGGATTAAACCTATCATTAAGCAAGGCTACGGTGATATGTTGGATTATAGCCTTTTTCACCCTCGCTGGATGCAGCACTACCACGCCGTTGTTGAACATCAAGCCATTCCCGTTAAACACGGTGTCATCGAATTATTAAACTGGCTACAAGCCCAAAAAATCCCCATGGTTGTCGCCACTTCCACTCACAAAGCACTCGCACAGAAAAAACTTCATCTCGCTGGATTATCAACATACTTCTCACATATAACCTGTGGCGATGAAGTAACTCAAGGTAAACCTCACCCTGAAATATATTTACTCGCGGCACAACGTCTGCATGTAGAGCCTAATCAATGTATTGCCTTTGAGGATTCAAATAACGGCGTCAAAGCGGCAGTCGCTGCCAATATGGCTACGTTACAAATTATCGACCTTGTAGAGCCTGATACTGAAACTCGCGCTTTAGGACATGATATTTTTAACACTATGGATGATGCATTAACGTTTTTACAAACACACCAATAAAGCGTAACTACCACATTAAAAGTAATAAAAAAGCCCACAAGCTATTAACCTGTGGGCTTCTTTTTAAGTAAAGATATTACTTCACTGCATTTGCTATTTGAGTTGTTAATTCACCAACCGCAGTTGATAGCGCTTCAACTTGGGCGCTATAACCGTCTTTAGATAATGGCACACTAAACTCAAATGGATGCACTGTTTGCAGGTCACCATTAGCACCAATGATCATCCACTCACCAGCCACATTAGCGACACCTGTATATACACCATTAAACTGGTTAATACGTACCTGTAAACGCGGTGCTCCCACTGTTGATAAGGTTGGTGTTAGCTGTGTTGCCCATAAACGATGTTGCTTTTGGCGTAAGTCATGAGTAATGCGACGTGTTAGCTGTTTCGCTAATGCCTCACCCCATAAGTTTTGCTGTGCTTCCACTATTTCTGTTGCTGACGTTTGATAAACTAAGCCAGTACCTGATAAGTGTGCTGCAACTTCAACCGGACGCACAATCAATAATGGTTGATTATTGGCGTGTGATACGGTCAATGTTTTACCCGCGGGCAACAAGAAGGTATTTATTCCTTCAGGTGCACTACTACAACCCGTTACGGCTAAAGTAGCCATTGCTATGATTAACCACTTTTTCATTATTAACGACCTCCAACAGGTACTGGATCTTTTGTTTGCTCATCACCAAACACAAGTGAATTTGGTTTTTCATTTAGTTGGCGTAACACAGGTTGTAATTCAGTCATCACTGCTTCAAAACGTGTTAATGCACCTTCAAGGTTCTGATATGGTGCTGCATCAGGACCAAACCCATTGAGTGTTGTCTGAATCTGTTTTAGGCTCGCACGTACATCACCAGGTAATGCTTGTGTGTCTTTTTGCTTTAATAAACGATCTAAATCATTGATCGTTGTTTGCATAGTCGCCATGGTTTTTTCAGATGCTTTTAACGTTGCCGTCATTGAGTTTAAAGTATCTTCAACAGGCAGCTTATTAAATTTCGTTAATAAGTTTGTTAGTTGCTTCTGTACCTCAGCTAAATCACCTGCTTTAGTTGGGAAGATATCATAACCATCATATTCCAATGCTTGAACTGGCTTTTCACCTTTATAAACATCAGTGCCAACATACAATGCACCAGTCAATAAATTACCGGTTTTCAATGTTGCTCGTAGGCCTTTCTTAAATTCTTTTTCAAGATTGGCATGCAATGACGCTAAAGTACCTTCATCAGTATGATCATAAACACGACCAAGATCGATGCGTACTAATACTGGAATCTGCTTACTGGTAAAACCTTCTTGGCTTGTAGGTAAACGTAATGGCACTTTTTGTACTGTACCAATTTGAATACCGCGATATTCAATTGGAGCGCCAGCTTTTAAGCCACGAATAGATTCACTAAATAGCATCACAAAATCAAGATGTTGTTCAAACGTCTTCTCGCGAACTTCCGCTGTATTATCGTATAAACGGTAGTATGATTTTTGCTTCGCTTGTTGTGTACCTTGGTCATCAATCGGCGTAGAGAATGTTACGCCACCTGTAATTAATGATTCTAATGAGCCAATTTTAACATCAAAACCTTCAGCACCAACTTTCACTTGGACACCAGAAGATAAGATGAAGTTACTACTGGTGCGTACTAAGCGATCGTAAGGTTCAAAAATAAACAATTGGTAATTAGCGCGTTTACTATTGATGTCAAAACCTACTTGTTCAACACGACCAACAGTAAATCCGTCATAAAGAACTGGATCACCAACACCTAATTTACCCGCCTGACGACTGGTTAAAATAACACGTAACCCTTTTGCATCCGCAGGAGCAACTGGCGGAACATCAAGTGCAACAAAATGATGCTTATCTTCTTTGCCTTCACCTGGTTGCATTTCAATATATGAACCAGAAAGTAAAGTATCTAAGCCAGATACACCACCTTTACCGATGCGCGGCTTAACCACCCAAAATAGCGTGTCATTTTTAAGCATGCGCCCTGTATCGTTATCCATTTGAGCTGTCACGGTAATGTAACTATAGTCTTCACTTAATTGGACTTTGGTTACCACACCCACTTTAACGTTCAACGATTTAATCGCGGTTTTACCCACTTCAATGCCTGATGCATTTGGCAATCGAATCGTAATGACAGGCCCTTGGCTATTTAGATATTGAACAAACATCCAAATACCAATGCCTAACGCAACCAATGGAACAATCCATATTGGTGATACTTGTTTCAAACGTTGCACTTTAGCCTCAACCGGCTGGTTATCACTCATAATCTGCTTTCTCATTTATGTACACTAGGCACTACTGAATGGGATTCAGTAGCATCTAACTCTGAATCTTGTTTATACGACTTACCTTTAGGTATCCAAAATACCCGCGGATCAAAACTCATCGCTGATAACATTGTAAATATCACCACCGTTGCGAAACATAACGCCGCAGGACCCGGTGAAATTGCCATCACATTTTGTAACTGTACTAAAGCCACCAAAATAGCAACAACGAAAATATCAACCATAGACCAACGACCAATAAATTCGGTTAAACGGTATAATTTTAAACGTTTAATTGCGACATGGGCGGAATTATCTGCTTGCTTACCCGCACAAAAGTAGAGCCATGCTAAGGTAAACATTTTTGCCATAGGAATAAAAATACTGGCAATGAAAATAACTAATGCAATCGGCCACGACCCCATTTTCCAAAGTAATACAACACCGCCTAAAATCGTAGAGCCTTCAGTTTGACCTAAGCTCACGGTGTACATCATTGGATATAAGTTAGCGGGAATATAAAAAACGATGGAGGCAATTAAATATGCCCAAGCAAATTGCAATGAATGGGTAGCATCAAAGACATGTAATCGGCTATCACAACGTAAACAACGTGCGTGATGGGTTGTTGGCATTGGATTTATTTGATTACAAGCATGGCACCCAACATGGTTATGATCCATATGTGTATCACCATCATGAACCCCTGCTACGGGAACCATGGCAAAAAACTGATCCCACAACCACGTTCTATCAACTAATGAAACACATTTAACGACTAATACACTGTAAAGACAAAACGCCCAAAACGAATTCCCTAAGCCTATGTGAGCTAATGCGGATATTTTAACAAGACTCACTAACACGCCAATTAAAAATACATCAACCATTAGCCATGGCTGGATTTTAAACAATACTCGGCATAAAAATTTAAGCCAACTACGCGCATGAATCACATGTCCAATATTCTTTACTTTGTGGGCACAATAATAAAGGTAAAGAACTAACACTATATATGCCGCAGGAAACACAATAACGGTTGTCATTAATAAAACTGCTAAAACACTATTTTCAAAATGCTGCAATGTTTCCGCCGCATTTAATAGTGTAATTTGATGCCCCATACCATTTACAGTAAAAGATAAAAATGGAAATGAGAGGCTTAATGCTAGCATGATCAAACACGCGATACCGTAAGCAACTGGACGTTGAAAAGGTAAACTAACGGTTTTGATTAAAGTATGGCCACAACGAGGACACGTCGCTTTTTCACCTTCATTTAAATTCGGGATATCAACGACTAACCCACACTCTTCACACGCAATCATCATCGATTGTTGCACGTCAACCGCCTTTCGTGCGAGTTTACTTTGTTTACTCAACGTACATCACCTATGACAAATAAATCTGATAGTATAGTTTACTAACATGTTAAAAATCATTTTCAAAAAATAGACAAATGGTCAGCAGTCTTTCGCTGAGCCCCCCAAACCGCATTATTATCACATCCTAAATCTATATCGCTACATATGATTATTTTAGAATATGCCAGTTATTCCATCATTCTAAAACGCAATCCAATAATTACAAGTAATGCATTAAACATCAAAAACTTAACAACAAAAGTTGGCTAATTAATATAATTAATCCTTATATATTGTTTAATATAGTTAGATTATTTATGATTAGTTATCATTATCTTTACTATGAAATTTTATTTTGAACGGTATACATTATAACAGTATTCTCGCTCTATGCTGCATTACATTTACCAACAGTTAATTTTTACTTATGCTCTTCTTCTAATAACAGAATTATGCTACTTAGTTTAATAAAGCACAAATCTCCAATAAAACGCCTTTTTTTCACACAAAAATACTGCTTATTGTAAATTTAACCACTTTTATCCCTACTTATGATTTGAAATCATGATGAATTGTTACAAATAAAGACTATTCATCTGTATTTCAAACACAGTAATATAGTATTTCATTAAGTATCAATATATTATCCGATAAAAGACACCACAACATGAACATTAGCCATAGTATTAGAAAGAAGATCACCCACTACATTTTACTATGCCTAAGCTTATTAGTTATATTCAATATAGGCTATTGGTCCTATAACCAATATACTAATATTCAAAAGATGCTGACACGAAATCAGACCGTCACAGAGAACAATGTATTAACGATTGTTAGTAAACATACTGACTTATTAACAGCAATATCGAATGATACCGTCATGCAGGATCTATCATTACAGTTACCCCAACGAATTGAAATTATTCGCCCCTATCAACAAGCATTTAATATCGAAACATTAGGTATTAGTGACATGAAAGGTAATGCTGCAACAACTTACCGAATGAATGCTGAAAATATAAACTATCGTCATTATTTTCAGCAAGCAATACAGGAAAAAAGATTAACGATTAGTAACTTAATCTACTCTCCTATCTCTAATAGCTATGTTTATATAATCTGTAAGCCGTTTAATAATAGCATTAATGAAGGCACTATCTTTGCATCAGTCTCTTATGCTGATATCAATCACGCCTTAACTTATCAAGAAAACACCAGCATCAAAAATAATATTCTCAATGATTGCAAAGACACCAGTAATAATTGTAAGAACACGAATACACTCAAGAAAAATAATATTTATTCTTCATTAAATAACGAACAAATATCACATAACATTAAGAATAAAAACACATTTAGTTATCATGTTATCAATAATAAAAATCAACTTGAAATATTATCATTACATCCATTAAAAAATACACCTTGGTATTTAGTTACAACACTTAACTATAATCAATATTTAAAAGATAGAGTTCTTTTTATGATTATTAATATTTGTATCTCTGTCATTGCATCAATCGCTATTGGCTATTACCTAATGAAAAAAGTATCTATCATTACATCTCCGATAGATGCATTTATTAAAGAAAGTACCTCTATTGTTCCAATTCAATCACCATCTAAAAATAGCAATATCGATATAAATCATCATTTTAAAAACATCATTAACACGACTAAAGATGGTGTCTATTGTTCTCGAACAAATTTACTGAATCGTAAGTACTTTATTCAACATGCAAACATTACGATTCAAAAACGTCATCAAAATTTAGCCTTACTTTTTATAGACCTAGATAACCTTAAAACCATCAATGACACCTTAGGTCATTATTACGGTGATGATGTTATTAGTATCTTTGCCCAACATGTGAAGTCATTTTTTAATAATCCAATCGATTTAATTGGTCGTTTTGGTGGGGATGAATTTATTGTATTAACCAGTGGTTTCAATAATGAAACAGATTTAATCAACATATTAGAAACTCTGATTAGTCAGCTAAATGGTTCCGTAAGTAATGGTGACATAGTCATTCCGTTTTCAGCATCGATTGGTGTTGCCGTAACAGATAATCAAACACGCGATATCGAACAATTGATCAACAATGCAGATCAAGCGGTTTATGACAGTAAGAAAAAGGGCAAAAACTGTTACAGTTTTTATGTTAACCATTAAAAAAGCCCCTAATGTTATCATCAACATTAGGGGCTTTTTTTACATTATTCGGTATTAATCTTGTGGTACTACTGGCACTGGAAATAAGCGGTCATAAGCAATGTTGTACACATATGCATAAATGAGATAGAAGAGTACCATTCCAATATCAAGCACAAAAGCTTCCCATAACGTCACTTTTAGCGCCCAAGATAAGATAGGAATCGTAACAAAAAGAAGTCCAGCTTCAAATCCAATACTATGAAGAATACGAACAATTGTAGTTTTTACCGTTGTTTTATAACGACGATAAAGCATACGATCAAACCATATATTGTAAATATAGTTCCAACCCGTTGCTAAAATTGAAAAAGCAATCCCGACTACGCCAACATGACTACCATCAAACCCGAATTGGCTTAATACACACACCAATAAAATTAAACCAATAACTTCAAAACAAATCGCATGGCGAATACGATCCAACCGCGTTCTCATCAAAAATTCCCTCAGTACATGTATTTTTATAATCGATAGCTTTTCTGTATACGGACTATAAATGTTTTTTTGCTATTAACAAGCTAGAACCTATCCGCAAAAGAGATAGATTAACTATTTGTCTAACAATTCCGAAGCCTTATAGCTGCGCTGAGTTACCATAGTTGACGACGATAGCATATTTAAATTCATGGATTGTTGTAACGCTTTTTTATCCGCCTGTAATTGCATGACTTGCTGGCGAAGCTGATCAATAACTAATTGAGAATTATGTTGTTTTTCAGCTTTCTCTTCTAATTGTTGAAATAAATTTTCAACGTCAAGCACACTTGTTTCGGTTCTATTTTTTGATACGATTAATGCTTGTTGTCGTTGCTCAGCCTCAATAGCAAGCTGTTTTACAAACGATCCCATTTCATCAGCAGATCCAACAAGACGATTAAATATTAATAAAAAAGAACAAATTTCTGCATCAGTAGAAAAATTGGGATAACGTATTTTATGATCTATTTCTGTCCATGCTTCTTCAAAAATAGTTCTCACTTGTACTTCAGTAAAAATACGTCGGTGTTGTAGTTCACTACCAAACACATAATGTAATGATCGATAACCTGCTGGATGTATTTTTACTGTAATATCTGCGGGTAATTCAGCCGACACTTCATCATCACCATTTCGAACATAATAAACTGGTGGCTCTTCATATTGCCACTTACTCATTAAATAATCATGAATAGCTAACCCATCATCTTTAAATAAATGTAGCGCACGTACGCCAATAAGATCAGTAACAATGGCGTCATAATTATACTGATTAATACCGAGATATTTAGCTTTAAACGTCGCACTATTAGGTTGTGTTTTTCGAACAATTTTCTCCATCAAATGCTGTGGTTTTTTCACTCGCCAACGAACAGAATGAACATGAGAACATTGCTGAATAATGCGTGCATATGATTCTGCGGTAACATTCAATGCCTCGGTTCGTTGTTCATGACACAAACCAATTGCTTTTAATGTCGACCATGAAATTTGGCTTGCTTGCCACTGCTGTTGACTAATTCGATTCTGGTAAAGAAACTCATCTTCTGTCAAAGAAGCAATACTCATGCTGACTCACTTATTGATAAATAACATTACAGATAAAAACGAACGAACAATTACTTATTGTTGTGTTTGTTATTTTAATAAATGCGTTAAATTATGCTTTTTACATATATTTTTCAACTTAATACGAATCTTAAAATGATAACAAAGTTACCACTAATAATATTAAGACTGCAGTGAATAACTTGACCGAATAACCTGCTGGTAATACTCATCAATCGATGTGGCTAACGAAAAATGATAAAAAGCATATAGAGATACATTAGTATAAACTTCGTACTCACCGCGCTGGCCAAAATCAATATAAAGGCAGTCATTACTCGCATCATGCCCTATTTTTTTTATCACATCAGAACTCACAATAAACCAATTAATCATTCATATTCACTCGTTATTATTTGAATAATTAATCATGCCAAAAACGTTATAACATACCTACTTTTTTTTGCTTTTCATCATTTTTGCAGCCAAAAACGGCACTTAACTAACGCTTCTCTCAGTTATACTAGTCACTTTAGGGCTGCTCACGTAAACTGACCGTATTATTTTGGTACTTAATCGTTTAGGAATTGAGTAAAAACATGAAACGTATTCCAACAAATATTATTACTGGCTTCTTAGGTGCAGGGAAAACGACCTCTATTCTTTCTTTGCTCGCTCGCAAACCTGAACATGAAAAGTGGGCCATTTTAATTAATGAATTTGGTAATGTTGGTGTCGATGGCGCTATTTTAGAACAGCAAGGGGCAATTATTAAAGAAGTCCCTGGTGGCTGCATGTGTTGTGTGGCAGGTTTACCTATGTCTGTAGGTATTAACGCATTACTCGCACAAAAACCTGACCGCTTATTGTTAGAACCAACAGGCCTCGGTCATCCCAAAGAAGTCATCAATAAGTTAACCTCTGAAAGCTACCGTAATTATGTTGATCTTCGAGCAACCATCACAGTGGTTGACCCTCGCCATTTTGCTGACAGTATTTATACTGATAACGCTAATTTCCAAGATCAACTTGCATTAGCTGATGTTGTTGTTGCCAACAAAATCGATCAGTGTGACGATTTTGATTTATACACATTCCAAACCGCAATGGAAAAAGCAGAGCCTAAAAAAGCCCTAATCGCAGAAGTAGATCATGGTCGTCTTGAACTTGAGTGGCTAGACATTGAACGTATAGAACGTCAGGCACAGCATAGCCACCACCACCATCACGATAATCAAATGGAACCATTGCCAGAATTAGAGCTCGCTCCTGGTCAGCAGTTTATTCGTAAAGAAAACCATGGTCAGGGTTATCACAGTTGCGGTTGGTTCTTCGCAGCTGATCAATTATTTGAATTTTCAAAACTATTTAGTCTATTTTCTAATCTTAATGCTAATCGTGTTAAGGCTGTAGTGAATACTGAAAATGGCTGCTTTGCCTTTAACGTGGTCAATCAAGTGGTATCGGTTAATGAACTCTCGCTAGAAGGCTTTGAATCACGCATTGAAGTGATCGATAGTGAAGTTCTACCGTGGAATGAACTAGAGAATATTTTATGTTCAATCACTGAAAACACAGTAGCTAAATAACCCTATTGATCCGTACTTATCGATTCATTGCTCATACCGATTGCAGTAATAGTGAGAAATTTTATCACTTTACTGCTAGGTTATAAAATAGAGCTCATAAAAAGAAGGGAGCACAAATGCTAAACCCTAATACTGCTAAAACCGTCATTGATCACGCGCTATTTCTTGGTGCCGATTTTGCTGAATTATTTGTCGAACATCATCAATCAAGTTCAGTCCAACTTATCTCGGCTGAAATTGATAAAGTTAACTCAGGCATTGATTTTGGCATTGGCATCCGCCTATTCTTTGGCCATAAAGTCCTCTACGGTTACACCAATAGCACCGATGAAGAAGAGTTAAAACGTGTTACTTCTTTACTGGCTGCAAAAGATAAACGCGACCAAATATTAACGGCGGGCTCTTTCGATTTAAGCCGTTATGACAATAAACATAGCTGTCAATTACCGCTAAGCCAAGACACCAATATGGCGGCTAAAATTGCCTTTTTACGCCAAGCTGATCAAGCTGCTCGCGCTGAAAACGAAAAAATCGCCCAATTTATCGGTAGTGTTGCACAACGTGAACAGCAAATTGAGATCTTCAATTCCGATGGCCTTCATATTGGCGATACTCGTCATTACACCCGTATTTCTGCTAATGCTGTTGCACAAAATGGTAGTGAGCAATCAACAGGTTACGAAGCACCTGGCGCATTTACAGGATGGGAATTTAACACCCATCTAGACGCACAAAAGCTGGGACATGATGTGGCACAACAAGCCATGGTTAAACTGTTTGCTGACGCCTGTCCATCTGGTGAAATGCCAGTCATCATTGGTAACGGCTTTGGTGGCGTTATCTTCCATGAAGCCTGTGGTCACTTACTTGAAACCACTTCTGTTGCTAAAAAAGCCTCGGTTTTTTACGACAAAATGGGCGAAATGATTGCTAATTCTGTTGTTAGTGCTGTTGATGATGGCACCATGACCAATCAATGGGGTTCCATCAATATTGATGATGAAGGCATGGAAACCCAACGCACTCAATTGATTAAAGACGGTAAGCTAACTAGTTTTATGGTCGATCGTATGGGTGGGCTAAAAACTGGCTTTGAACGTACAGGTTCCGGTCGACGCGAGTCTTATAAGTTCGCCCCTACTTCACGAATGCGTAATACCTTTATTGAACCGGGAACAAGCACTCTTGATGATATGCTTGCGGGCGTTGAACGTGGTATTTATGCTAAGAAAATGGGCGGCGGATCAGTACAGCCAGGTACGGGTGAGTTTAACTTTGCCGTCCAAGAAGCATATTTAGTTGAAAACGGTAAAATCACCAAGCCACTAAAATCAGCCACATTAATCAGCACAGGCCCTAAAGTACTAAAAGAAATTAGCATGATAGGTAATGATTTTGCCCTTGCCGCTGGCATGTGCGGATCTGTAAGTGGCTCAGTGCCAACAACCGTCGGTCAAGCAGCATTGAAAGTGGATAATATTCTTGTGGGAGGTGGCAACTAATGACAGATCAAAATGCACTACAACAGGCCATCGATTACGTCCTTGATCGTGTTAAGGCACATAATGCCGAAGCTGATGTTATTGCAAATCGCAGTAACAATTTTTCATTAAAAGCTAACCAAGGCGAACTGGATGAATATAAAGTAACATCTGGTCAAGTCATTGGTGTACGAGTAGTTAAAGATCAACGTACGGCCACCAGTTACTCAGAATCACTTGATATCGCTAGCCTTGATTTAATGGTAAATAATGCGCTAATTAATGCTGAATATTCTCAACAAGATCCCCATCAGAACATCAGTTGTCTTGATAGCCGATTAGCGACAATTGAACCTGAAGTGTACCAAATAGAAACGGCAACTGTTGATGACAAAATTGCACTTGCGTTATCATTAGAGCAAGGTGTAGTGAGTAAGCCTAATGCGACCAGCGCACCTTACAATGGTTTTGCTGAATCAGATAGCCATGTCATTTTAGCCAACACCCAAGGCACATTATGCAGTCATAATGAACGTTCAACATATTGCTATGCTTATACTTTATATGAAAAAGATGGTAAACAAGCCATGCATGGTGGTATGTCATCAGGACGTTTATTTCATCAGCTAGATTCAACATATTGTATTAACCACGGCTACGACATGGCACAAGCACTATTAGATGGTGCTCCCATTGCCAGTAAGCACTACTCGGTAATATTTACCCTTAGTGCTTTGAGTAACCTCTTTTCTGCTTATGGCATGTGTCTATCAGGACAAGCAGCAATGAAAGGGATAAACCCTTGGCGTGATGCGCTTCATACTCAAGTTGCAAGCCCACTGCTAACTATTACTGATACCGCGTATGTAAATGGCGGCTTTGCAATTAAAGCATTTGATAGTGAGGGATTTGCAACCCGTGACACATTATTAATTGGTGAAGGTAAGCTTCAGAGCTTATTACACAATAGCCACACTGCGAGTTATTTTGGCATCGAGAATACAGCCAATGGTTCCCGTTCAGCCAAAGGTGGATTAGGTGTCGGTGGTTCTCATACCGTTATTCAAGCAGGTAGTAGTTCCGAAGCAGATATTACCGCTGGTGAATACCTTGAATTAGTTGAATTACAAGGCGTTCACTCAGGTGCTGATGCCGTAAGTGGTGACTTCTCATTTGGTGCTAGTGGTTTTCTCTGCCGTGACGGACAACGCGTACAAGCGGTTCGTGGTATTACTGTTGCCGGTAATTTCTACCAAATGATCAAAGAAATTGATGCCGTAGGAAACCAACTTGATAATGACTATAGCCGCAGTTTCTATGCTCCTAAAATACGCTTCTCTCGCTTAAATATCGCAGGGAAATAATACAATTTAACCTGATTAAACCTTACTGATGTTCTTCATCAGTAAGGTTTTTTTTTGCGCCAACTCAAATACTTGTCCATTATTATCGTTACAACTAACAATCCCTATTATTAGATTTAAAATCTTTCACAAAATGCGATAACATAGAAAAAACACCTAATAAGAATGAGAATAAGACCATGAATCTTACTGCCATTGCAACACTACAAATGAATAATAAAATGTTTGCTAACCCACGTCGTATTGCACTCTTAAAAGCCATTGATACAACGGGTTCTATCAGCCAAGGAGCTAAATTAGCAGGCATTAGCTATAAAGCCGCCTTTGATGCAATTAAAGATATGAACACCAGCAACGAACAACCGTTAGTTAACTGTGAGAAAGGTGGTAAAGGCGGTGGTGGCGCAACCCTAACGCGATTTGGTCAACGTCTGATCCAGATGTATGATCTGTTAAATAAAATTCAAGATATGGGCTTACAAGCGCTTAATGATGAAAATGCACCTCTTGATAGCCTGCTCGGCGTTATGAGTCGTTTCTCACTACAAACAAGCGCGCGTAATCAATTATTTGGGCATATTAGCGCCATTGAAACCCATGACCTATATGATGTGGTCACTATTGCGATTACTGAGCAGCATCAGATTCAAGCAACAATCACCCATGGCAGTACCTTGCGTTTGCACCTTAAGCCTAACAAAGATGTGGTGACATTAATTAAAGGGCCAGCAATTACGGTCTGTAGTGAAGAAAATCTTATTCATGGAAAGCGGGATCGGTTTGATAACCAATTGCTTGGTACACTTACCGCAATGAAACAAGATAAGCAATCAACTGAAATCACAATTAGCTTAACTGATGAAATTAGCATTTGTGCTTTCGTTGACAACCAAGATTTAATGGATGAAACGTTACGGTTAGGTATGCCTATTTACGGCTTATTTCATTCAACTCAGGTTATTGTTGCGAGTATGTGCTAAAGAATAAATTGATAATAATAACCTTATGCTCAAAGGAATGAGCTTATTATCAATCCTCATTTTATATCTTGTACACCCACACTACATTCACCTGAAAATGCATTGTAGTTAAAACCTTTTCTTATACAGTCAGTAAAACGTGCATAATCTTCATATTGCTGAACAACGATCAATCCGCAGGCAATAAAGACAAACGCTAAGGTCGTCATATTCCACCAAATTTTTTTCTGTTTAAGTGAACATAAAAAAAAGGTGACGGATAATGGAACGCAAGCAATACTTATAAACCATAGTGTAGCCGATGAAAATATCATTATGAAATACCAGTAAAGTGCAATTTACGCTACTAGCATTTTAACGCTTTTTATTAATTAAACCTTCACTTTAATTTCAAAAATATACTAATTTTACCGTAAACTAACATAAACAAAGAAACATTGATAAATATGATGCTTATATAACCATACCCTTAGCGTGATAAATATAAAAAACATTGCATCTATTAATATTAACAATCAATAGACACAATGGTTTTAAAACAACGCTTAATCATAATCAATCACTAAATAACCAATCCACCATCGACTTTTAATACTTGTCCCGTAATAAAACTTGATTGTTTACTCGCTAAAAATAATGCGCAATTCGCAATATCTTGTGCTTTACCCATACGCTTTAATGGTGTTTTTGATGTCATATGATCAATCACCTTTTCAGGTAAGTCGACTGTCATTGGTGTTTCTATAAACCCAGGAGCAATACAATTTGCACGTACTTGTGCACCTTTACGCGCAAACTCTTTTGCCCATGACTTCGTCATTGCAATCACACCAGCTTTAGTGGCGGCATAGTTAGTCTGACCTATATTACCGTCGGTTCCCACAACTGACGACATGGTAATAATTGAACCACTGCCTGTTTGCATCATCGTAGGTGCAATCGCTTGGGTCATATTAAATACCCCTTTGAGATTAACATCCATGACTAAGTCCCAGTCAGCCTCTGTCATTTTATCGATTAAATTATCACGTGTGATGCCAGCATTATTCACTAAAACGTCAATATGCCCATATTGTTCTGTTAACTGCTTCACAGCATCTGCAACCCCTTGTCGATCACAAACATTAAGCTCTAAAGCGGTCACATTAGGAAACTGTTGTTCTAGATCCGCCATCATGCCCATATTCATATCACAAGCAATAACACGGGTTGCGTTTTGACGAGCAAAGGTTTCAACAATACAACGGCCAATTCCTTGAGCCCCACCTGTTACAAGACATACTTTACCTGCTAACATATTTTTCCCCTCTTTATATTTATTATCATCCTATTACACAAAGTAAAACTAAGTGCTTAATCTTCATTCTAGATAACTCTAGCGAGAACATTAGGCCTAATATCACAAGACACAATTGCATAAACAAGATAATCGCCATTATTACCACTATTATTAAGTGCAACATGAAGCATATTGGTATACTTTATTCATAGCTTATTTTTACTTTTAATTGTTGTCGTAAGGAAAACGATGCTAAATAAAATTATCTTTTTTCTGCATGTTGTACGGTGCCAATCTGTCACAGAAGCAGCAAAACAATATGGTATTTCAGCATCAGCAGGAAGCCGTTGGATCACTGAACTTGAAGAAATGATGGGCATCAGTCTGGTAAAACGAACTACGCGCAAAATTTCTGTCACACAGGCTGGGCAACACTTATTTCAACGTTTCACGCAGATTAATAATCAAATCACCGATGTACTTAATGAAATACAAAACCTCAGCCAAGAAGATAGTGGCACCATAAAAGTCGCCTGTACTCCACTGTTTGCCAAGCATTATTTAAGTGTCATTATTGGTGAATACGTCAGTGATAACCCCAACATTAATTTTGTCGTTATTGAAACGGCTTTTGAAGTCGATAATGTGCATGAAGTTGATTTTGCGATACGCGCGAATGCGACTTATCGTGGTTTTCAAGATAAAGACAGTTTATTGGTAAAACGAACCCTATTCCGTGAGCCACTAAAAGCATGTTGCTCACCTGCTTATATTGTGCGTTATGGGCAACCCGTTATTCCTAACGATTTAAAAAATCATTTATGTTTATTTGCAACCACGCTTGTTGGTGGAAACCGTTGGATTTTTGAACAAGATGGAGAATATAACTCAGTACAGATTTCACGTACCGTCGAAGTTGATGACAGTGAAATTTTAAAAAGTATTGCACTTTCTGGTGGGGGAATTGCGTATTTGCCTTACAGCTTGATTCAAGAGGATTTACAGCAAAACAATTTAGTATCAGTGCTTAATGACTATATTAGCAGTGAGTTTGAACTGAGCTTATATTACAAACCCAGAAAATACATGCCAGCTCGCTGTGCTAATTTTAAAGAATATCTATTGAAACGCGTCGCAGACATTAACCTTAGCCGTAATGTAAGTTGATACCCTCAAAAAAAAGACATAAAAAAGCCAGACTTTCGTCTGGCTTTTTTTATTACGCTAGCGCAAATTAAGCGTCAGTGCGTGGCTTACGGTCGCCCGCTGGACGTGCTGCTGCACCATCACGGTTGCCACGGTAGCCACCACGGCTATCGTTGCCACGGTTGCGATCGAAACGACGCTCGCCACCGCGCTCACCGCCACGGTTGCCTTCGCGATTGCCGTCACGGCTACCACGATGACCAGTACGCTCACCGCCACGGTTACCGTCGCGATTACCTGTACGTGGACGATGTTCACGTAGTACTTCACCTTCAACAACAACTGCTTTAACGTCATTCTGGCGAATACGTAGTTTCTTCAGTTGTGCTGCAACTTCTGCTGTCATCTTCTTAGGAAGTTGAACAAAAGTATGTGAAGGAGCAAGTTTAATTGCACCGATGAACTCTTTGCTTAAGCCAAGTTCGTTTGCAATTGCGCCAACGATATCTTTAACTTGAACGCCTTGCTCACGGCCAACTTGTAATTGGTAAGTATCCCAATCAGCGCTGTTGAAAGTGCGACGTTCGCCACGCTCACCACCACGCTCACCGCGACGTTCGCCACGATCAGGACGGTCACCACGACGATCACTACCACGGTCATCACGATCACCACGACGCTCACGACGTTGTGATTCACGCTCGATAGCTGCGATCATTGGATCTGGACCTTTATAGAATAAAGGACGATTACCTTGTTGGCGTTGAAGAAGCATTGCTGCTAGTGTTGCTGCGTCAACATCGATTGATTCTTGTAGTTTTGCTACTAGTTCAACGAATGCATCAACATTTGTTTGTTCTTTCTGTGCAGCTAGTTCTTCACCTAAACGGTTTAAACGAGATGCAGCTACTAGATCACGTAGAGGAAGTTGGATTTCTTCCATACGAGACTTAGTAACACGCTCGATAGTACGTAGCATGCGGATTTGGTTAGTACGAACCAATAGGATCGCTTTACCTTCACGTCCAGCACGACCAGTACGGCCGATACGGTGGATGTATGACTCAACATCAAATGGGATATCGTAGTTGAATACGTGTGTGATTCGTGCAACGTCAAGGCCACGAGCAACAACGTCAGTTGCAACTAGAATATCGATCACGCCACGTTTGATATGGTCAACAGTACGCTCACGTAGCGACTGAGGAATATCACCGTGAAGTGCCGCAGCTTTAAAGCCACGAGAAGATAACCAATCAGCTAGACGCTCAGTATCTTGACGAGTACGAACGAATACGATTGATGCATCAGTATCTTCAGTTTCAAGAAGACGGCTCATTGCTTCGTCTTTCTCTACGCCTTTAACAACCCAAAATTGTTGAGATACTTGAGATACAGTACGGTTCTCACCTGCAACGTCAATGCGTGCTGGATCACGTAAGAAACGATCAACGATTTCTTTAACGATTGGAGGCATAGTTGCAGAGAAAAGTACACGTTGTGCAGTTTCTGGTGCTTGTTCCATGATCCAAGTAACGTCGTCAACGAAACCCATTTTTAGCATTTCATCAGCTTCATCAAGAACGAAAGTAGATACTTCGTCTAGGTGAAGTTGCTTACGTGAAATAAGGTCTTTAACACGACCAGGAGTACCAACAACAATGTGAGCACCATTTTTTAGTGCACGCATTTGATCAACGATTGAAGCACCGCCGTAAATTTCAAGAACCTTAAGGCCTTTGATATTTTGACCAAGTACTTTAATTTCTGCAGCAACCTGAATTGCAAGCTCACGTGTTGGAGCCATAACAATAGCTTGTGGCTTATGCTGAGAAAGATTTACTTTGTTCAGTACAGGCAACGAGAACGCTGCTGTTTTACCAGTACCAGTCTGTGCTTTACCAAGCGCATCCGTACCAGTTAAAAGTAGAGGTATTGACGCCGCCTGGATAGGTGTAGGCGATACGAAACCCATAGAGTCTAGTGCGGATAAAAGCGTGTCGGCCAAATCTAATTGGCGAAATTCTGTAACAGTTTCTTGCATTGGGATCCCAATATATGATCAACTTAAAAACGGGGCCCCTTTGCTACAGAGGGTTCTGCAACAGCAACCACTAGCACGGGCCTCGACTAATAGGGGGCGTATTGTGGGCTAATACTGGATAAAAAG
Source organism: Photobacterium sp. NCIMB 13483 (assembly GCF_003025475.1). Lineage (NCBI taxonomy): Bacteria > Pseudomonadati > Pseudomonadota > Gammaproteobacteria > Vibrionales > Vibrionaceae > Photobacterium > Photobacterium sp. NCIMB 13483. Next base: position 42,441 of record NZ_PYLV01000015.1, on the reverse strand, counting down.
CCAGAAAAAATTGAACAACGTCACAAAATAACTCACAAACAACCATTTATTGAACAAATAGTACATCTGATAAACATTTTAGAACTTTTCATCGATTACCAATTAACTATGTTGTTGAAAATAAGAGCAATAGTTAACCTCGCTACCAAACTTAATCTATTAAACTGAGTTTTGACATTAGATTAGGGTAATCTTTTATTAGCATTTTTATATTGCCGTTTTTTTTGTTCCTTCTTTATATAAGTGTTCTTTTTGATTTTTTATGCTTAGCGAGCACTCCTCGACAACACTCACCTTTAGTTATTGTTTTTTAATGAATTTAAATAAACAAATTAACATTGCTTTATATAAATTTAGTGCTACCAAAACATAAAAAAGCTATATATGCCGTTTTAAGGTTCTTTTCTGTTTCTAGCCGATATTTTCTTTATTATTTATATTTATCATCATATGTTGTTATTAAATATTTACTTTATGACACAAACTGCAAAATATGAAACGTAACTCATTGATTGTAAGATAAATCATGATGTAAGATGAAAATTAAAACAGTCAAATCTTGGTTTTAGATGACCAAAAACGTATAGTGTCTATGTCGATAATCTGAGACCAGACATAATGTTTCAAGATAACCCGCTGTTAGCACAGCTAAAAAAGCAAATACAAGAAACACTTCCTAAGAAGGAAGGTTACATCAAAGCGACCGATCGTGGCTTTGGCTTTCTAGAAACTGATAACAAAGAAAGCATCTTCATTCCACCGGTATACATGAAAAACGTTATGCACGGTGACCGTGTTATCGCCGTTCTTCGTACCGAAAAAGAGCGCGAAGTTGCTGAGCCACAAGAGCTTGTTGAACAATCTATTACACGCTTCATTGGCCGTGTAAAACTGATTCGTAATCGCCTACATATCATTCCAGATCACCCACAGTTAAAAGAAGCGATTAGAGCACGTGCCGCAAAAGGTATTAATCCCGAAACCTTAAAAGAAGGTGATTGGGTTGTTGCTGAACTAACTCGCCACCCTCTTGCTGGTAGTAATCAACCATTCTTCTGTGATGTCACTCAAAAAATCACTGACAGTAATGACAAAATTGCACCTTGGTGGGTGACACTTGCTCGCCACCAGTTACCTAATGCAGAGCCAGCACCACAAGATAGCTGGACCATGCTTGATGAAGGTATCGAGCGCCAAGACTTAACTGATTTGCCTTTCATTACTATTGATGGTGAATCAACCAAAGACATGGATGATGCCTTATATACTGTCGCTAAAGATGACGGTAGCTATGAAATCACCATTGCGATTGCTGATCCTACCTCTTACATTGCCGTTGGCGATAAGATGGATGATGAAGCGCGTGAACGTGGATTCACTATTTATCTTCCAGGCCGCAATATTCCAATGCTGCCACGTGAGCTAAGTGATGAGTTATGCTCACTTATCGAAAATGAAAAACGCCCAGTTCTATGCTGCCGTGTTTCTATCGATAATACGGGTGTTATTCAGAATGACATCACTTTCTTTGGTGCATGGATCAAATCTCAAGGTCGTTTATCTTACAACAATGTGTCTGATTTCCTTGAAAATGGCCATTGTGATGACTGGACACCAAGCGCTGTTATCGAACAACAAATCGTTGCTCTACAAGGTTTTGCAACGTTACGTTCTGATTGGCGTATGGCAAATGCCGTGGTATTCCCAGATCGTCCCGATTACCGCTTTGAGTTAAGTGAAGATAACGATGTTGTCGCTATTCACACCGACTTACGCCGTATTGCTAACCGCATGATCGAAGAAGCAATGATCACCGCCAACATTTGTGCGGGTCGTGCTTTACAAGAGAAATTTGCAACGGGTGTGTTTAACGTTCATAGCGGCTTCAATCAAGAAAAACTTGATGCTGCAATGGAGTTCATCACCAATGCAGAAGCACCGTTTACTAAAGATGAAATAGTTACTTTAGAAGGCTTTAGTGCATTACGTCGTTGGTTAAACACGCTAGATAGCACCTATCTTGATAACCGCCTACGTAAATTCCAAGCTTACAGTGAAGTGGCTAATACACCTGCGCCTCACTATGCAATGGGTCTGGATGTTTACGCTACATGGACATCACCTATTCGTAAATACGGCGATATGATCAATCACCGTTTACTAAAAGCATTAATCACAGGTAATGAGCCAACACAAAAGCCTGATGATAATGTAGGTGATGAGATTGCTAATCACCGTCGTCACCATCGCATGGCGGAACGTGACGTGTCTGATTGGCTATACGTGCGTTTACTTAAAGATGCAGTGAAGAACGAAACCGTCTTTAAGGCTGAAATCTTTGATATTAACCGCGCAGGTATGCGTGTACGCCTACTTGAGAATGGTGCCGCAGCCTTTATTCCAGGTTCGCTAATTGTTGATAATAAAGAGCGTATTGTATGTAGCGGTGAGCTTGGCATTATCAGCATTGATGGTGTTAAAGAATACCAACTAGGTGATACTTTTGAGGTGAAACTAGCGGAAGTTCGCGCAGCAACACGTCAATTAGTAGCAAAACCTGTACAACAGTACCCAGCACCAGAAGTAACATCAGTACCGGAACAAGCAACAGACGCACCACAAAAAGCATAACGATGTAAATCGGCTTTATAACAAAACAAAAGGCCAGTGAATGCTGGCCTTTTTTACATCTTACACACTATTATTCCAATATAAATAATTCATAGAAGTCAGCTCTCAATGTCAAATCATACTCCAGCAAGCGATAACAAAAAAAACAACGCGCCAGACCAATGCCAACTTATCGAACAGCAAGTAAAACAATGGCTTGAAGATGTCGTCATCGGCCTTAATTTATGCCCTTTTGCCGCAAAGCCTAATCGCAATAAACAAATTAAGATCTTTGTGAGTGAAGACGATAACGAAAATGATCTGCTTGAAACAATTTATATGCAGTTCAAAGAATTAGATGAAACACCACCCGAAACACTAGAAACAATTCTAGTGGTCGCCCCCTACTTATTTGAAGAATTTGATGACTACAATCAATTTCTTGATCTTGTTGAAGGCTTAGTGGTTCAATTAGGAAAAAGCGGCACCTATCAAATTGCCAGCTTCCACCCTGATTACTGCTTCTATGGTGCAGAACCTGATGATGCAGAAAACCTCACCAACCGCTCACCCTACCCAGTATTTCACCTTATCCGTGAAGAAAGCATGGCTAAAGTGATCAAGCACTACCCTAATCCAGAAGCAATCCCTGATCGTAATATTGAATGCGTTGAAAATTTAACGCCAGAACAAATGCGTCAGTTATTTCCTTATTTAATCAAATAATAGATCGCTTTTTCTTAACGTTATAACCTTAAACGTCGAAGTCATAAAATAGCGACAATATTCAATTATTGTCGCTATTTATTTGTTATCTTAATAGCCCATTACATCTTCTGCTTAGGGCTCATTGTTAAATGCTGTCATTGTTTCGTCTACACTCACCCAATTTACGCTTTATACTGCCCTTGCTTATCACTGCACTCATGGTTATTTGTTACCCTTTATTCACCCCTTTTGTAGTGAGCTACTCACAACTGTGGGTTAATCTTCCTTTTATACTACTGGGTGCGGTTATTATTCTCAGTAACAAACAACCTCAAGCGCAAAGTGGGTTTATTGCTATCGTTATGTTGGTTGCTTACTGCGTTATTTTATATTGGCTACAAACGTCATTAGCAAATACCGACACTAAGTTAATTTTTTGTTTGTTAGCGACACTATTACCCATTAATCTTTTATTGCTGCGCTTTATTACCCTACCTAAATTACTGTCTTGGGGTACTGCGGCATTATTGTTATTGGTGATGATTCAATGCAGTATTGGTGCAACTATCAGCTATTTTTATCATACTGATTTTGAAAACTGGCAACAGATCCACCTTTTTACCTATCACAATATTTCATCACTGCCGTTAATTTTAATTCTTTTTAACCTTGCTGTGTGTTGTAGCACAGGAGCATTAGCCGTTAAATATCATCGTCGCATTGATCGTCATATTTTTGTATGTAGCTTATTAGCGACCACCACTTTTATTTTTTTTCATTATCCATTTATATCAAGCAGTGCTTTTATTCTATGCGCTGTATTTCTGTTAATTGATCTTGGTTATAGTCACTACCAACAAAGTTTTCGCGATCCACTCACTCAATTAGCAGATCATCGCGCCCTTGCACAAGCGCTCCCCCTATTACACCATGATTGTACGATTGCAGTACTAGATATTGATAACCCAACCGCCATCATTGATAAACATCATCCACAAGCGATAAGTGATATACAAGCTTCTATTGCCGCCATCTTAACGGAGCAAACTCAACTATCGCCACATCTCTATTTTGTCGCACAGCAATTTATTGTGATTTTTGAGCATAAAAAAATAACCGACTGTCAGGCCATAATAGAACAACTGCAACACGCTATTGGCTCAGAAAAACACACGATAGCGCCCATAATAATTGAACCTCAGCCACAACAAACAGCAACAAAAGTAAAAAAACCACGAAAAAAAGCCATCAAAGTCAGTGTTAGCGTAGGGATGTGTAGTGCGAATACCGAGCAAACAGCCGCAGTAGTATTACAACAAGCCATTGAGGTATTACGCATAGCACGCCAAAAGAAGAAAAAGCAGCAAATCTACATCGCAGAAAATAATGATGACACATTATGTTAACGATAAAGATCACATAATAAAAAGCCCGATAGAAATCGGGCTTACTAAGAATTTACGAGTATTGGCGTAAAATTAGCTAAGAGGAAAGCGCAAGAATAAAAGTAATGTTAGCGTTTTCAGCGGCCATACTCATGCTAACAACTACATTCACCGTTATTTATAGCACAATGTTCACACATAAACGCATCATTTAGTTAACAAGACACCGCGTAGCCACTAATCTAAATAATATGAGCGAAAACATAAACCACTCGATAAAAACAGTACAATAAACACCTACTTATTTGCATCAATTCATTGTTTTACATTTTGGTATAAAATAATAAGAGGCAGTATTGAACCGTCACTCAATGGGAGGATTAAAATGAACAACCAAGATAGAATCGAAGATATGGAACAGAAAATATCTATTGCCTACCAAGAAGGTCATTTTGAGCAAGCAAAAGCCCTTGAAAAGACACTCAAGCGTGTTCGAGGTCATCATAATTTATACGATGAGAACGATCCATACTCCCTAGAAGGCCGAATATTTAACGATGACGAATAGCATATCAATGGATAAGTAAGGACCATCACCATTACTTATCCATTGCATACTTTATGACACATAAAAAACTCACTTTGCTTTGATATTGAAGCCGCAAATCATCAGTATTCTGCAACACAGAAATAGACGATTGCTATGGTGTTTCTACTCCATGTCTTTTCTCATGCAAAATCACACCAGTATATAAATCCATCTCTAGTTCAACCGATTCACCTATTTTGTTACGCGCTTTCACTGCAATTTCATTATGCTTTCGTTCGATCTTGATCATTCTAAAATCATAATAACCGTCAGATTCAAGTTGCTTCATGGCACTCGGCACACTTAGCATATTAGCCGCGCTGGTATCTACAGGATCAGCATGAGTAATATAACTTTGTAATAAGCAACACATGCTACTACTAATAAATAACACCTTAACACTTCTGATCACTTGTCCCCCTTAATAGCACACTTGCTAAAGTTAACATTAACCTTCTCAATATTATCTCTCTTATGTAAGAAGCAAGAATTGCACCAATAATTATAAAATGACTTATCTGTTACTGTTATTTACCTTAGTGAAACTATTATAAAAAGCGCCTAATAATAAAAACAATAGCTGTGTATTCGCAAACTATGATATCAATAAAAATTCGACCAAACAGTGGCCTATAATAACTTATCGTCTCATGGTAATAAGTAACGATAGTGTCAGAACCACATCCATTACCGTTTTGGAGCATCATCAATTTAAAGGATAACATTATGTCAGAATTACATCGTATCGAAACTGATAGTATGGGTGACGTTGAAGTCCCGCAAGACGCGTTATACCAAGCTCAAACACAACGTGCTATCAATAATTTCTCTATCAGCGATTTAACCATGCCAGATGCTTTTATTCAGGCACTCGCCTATGTAAAGCAGGCAGCAGCACGTACCAACCTTGAACTACAATTAATTGATGATAAAACAGCCCATGCCATTATTGACAGTTGCCAGCTAATTATTGATGGGGCTCACTCGGATCAATTTCCCATTGATGTATTCCAAACCGGATCGGGTACCAGCTCTAATATGAATGTTAACGAGGTGATTGCAACACTAGCCTCACAACAATTAGGCATAACAGTCAGCCCTAATGATGATGTTAACCGTGGTCAAAGCAGTAACGATGCCATTCCAACAGCCATTCAAGTCAGTGCCGCTATCACCTGCCACCAGCAACTATTACCCGCATTAAAGCATTTAGAACAAGTACTAGCACAAAAAAGTCAGCAATTTAGTCATTGTGTGAAAACAGGTCGTACCCATTTAATGGATGCAATGCCGATTACACTAGGACAAGAATTAGGTGGATGGCAAAGCCAAATTGAACATGCGCGTAATGGTATAGAACAAGCATTAGACACCGTTTCTGCACTTGCGCAAGGAGGGACAGCTGTTGGTACAGGTATCAACACCCATCCGCATTTTGCAGCCATATTTACAAAAAACATTGCAATTGCAACCGCCGTGCCTTTTACAACCAGCAGCAATTTCTTTTATAGCATGAGTAGCCAAGATGCTGTAGTTGCTTTGTCGGGGCAGTTAAAAACCCTCGCTGTGGCAATCATGAAAATATCTAATGACCTACGTTGGATGAATTCAGGCCCTCTTGCTGGCCTAGGTGAAATTGAGTTAGAGCCATTACAACCCGGTTCATCGATTATGCCGGGAAAAGTAAACCCAGTGATCCCTGAAGCTGCGGCAATGGTGGCAGCACAAGTCATCGGTAATGACGCAACAATTACCGTTGCAGGTCAATCTGGCAATTTCCAACTCAATGTAATGCTGCCAGTTATTACCTATAATTTATTGCAAAGTATTACTTTATTAGCCACAACTGCGGTGCAATTAGCAGATAAAGCCATTGCTACGTTTACCGTCCGGAATGAACATCTCAAACAAGCGCTGAGTAAAAATCCGATTCTTATCACAGCTTTAAATCCTGTTATTGGTTATTTAAAAGCGGCAGCCATTGCCAAAAAAGCCTATAAAGAACAACGTCCTATTATTGATGTCGCAGAACAAGAAACAGATTTAAGCCGCACTGAACTTGAATCATTGTTAGATCCTAAAAAGCTTACCGAAGGTGGTATTGCGAAATAAGTTCCTTTTAATTAGAAATATAAAACATTGTTCAGTTTTGAAATGTTAGTATAATGAATGTTAGTCTTAAGCAATTAATCATTGCCGCTACTTGTCCATGTGTAAAACTGGATGTAACGTATAATATAAATAGACGCCAGTTCAACACCTTGTGCTGGGTATCTCTGACAAACAAAGAGCATTATTAATGAAAAAATTTGTTTTAGCCGCAGCTATCGCGTCAACACTATTTTTAGCAGGTTGTAGTGATAAAGTTGACGAGTCCACAATTACTAATGTTGTTCAAACAAGCCAGTACGAGCAGCCTAATCTAGGTATTACTGCAAAAACAACGCCTTTTGAAGTAAAAAACCTCAAGATTACTAAAGTATTGCTTGATACTAAAACAGACTACAAAGCAGAAGTAAGCTACGACTTAGTTGCAAATAAGAGCTTAGACGAATTTAAGAGCTCAATGAAAGCACTTGCTGCTAAACCACAAGCACCAGCAGCAAATACGACCGATACTACTGCTGATACGACAAAAGATGATATGACATCAGCACTGCATACATTAAAAAATAATCTAGCAGCAGAAGTAATGGTTGTTGCATTTAGTGCTAAATACGGTGATTTCAAAGCAGGACAAACCGTTGATACGATTAATGAAACCGTATCAATGAAGAAAGTAAATGATCAATGGGTTAAAGATTAATTCTCTAACCATAAATCATAAAAAACCGCCTCTTTGAAGGCGGTTTTTTTATCGCTTTTATTTATAACTGTACTTTTTATTAAGTACTATAAATTAAAGCTCTTCTTTCAAGATCTTCATTAATGGTTATTTATCAATTGGAAATAATTTCCCTTCAAAAACAGTACCATAAATAGGAATATCTTTTAGCTTTTTCAACTCAACTTTATAAGGGTCTTGTTCTAAAATGGTAAAGTTTGCAATCTTACCTGTTTTGATACTACCCAAGTTCTGTTCTTGTCCCCAAGAGTAAGCCGCTTCAATCGTAATACCACGCAATGCTGCATCACGAGATAAAGCTAAATCAGGACGCACGACGTTCCCTGAGTTGGTAATACGTGTGGCAGCGCTCCACGCTAATAGTAATGGATCAGACGGTGCCATTGGAGCATCTGAATGAAGAGAGACTGATATGTTCTCTTTCTCAATGGTGGCTAAACGTACCATCGCATGAGCACGTTCTTTACCTAAACCAACCTCACCAAATTTTTCACTAAAACCTGTCACGTAATAAGGATTTACGCTAATAATTGCGCCAAGGGATTTTAGCTTCTTAATTTGTGCATCGGTTGAGTTAGCAAAATGAATAATGGTAAAACGGTGATCTTTACGTGGATATTCTGCTTGGCGCTTTTCTAAAATACCAATAAGCTTCTCAACCCCAAGATCACCATTTACATGTACTAATACTTGGTAATCATTTTCCCAGAAGATCTTGGTAATCGCTTCCACATCTTCTGGTGTTTGAATCCATTCACCATGATGTCCATCTTGATAGCCGTCTTTCATTTTCATTAATTGTGAAATGATCGCACCATCAAATAACAATTTAACTTGTTTATCAAAATAACGAACTTTACCCGTTTCTGGTAGTGTCGTTGTAATACGCTCCACTTCTTTTAATACACCCTCTTTTCCTTTTGTGAAATAAGGTGTTTTACTCTCAGGTGTAAAAAACGAATACATAGGTGTTGATTCACTGCCTAACACATCAAGATAAGTGTCAATCATATAATCAGGAATAAAAGCACCAGGCTCATTATAAGCCGTCACACCTTTTTGGTGTAACATGGTTACCATTTGCTTTAATCCAACAGTAAAACGTTCTTTATTGGCAAGATCTGTTGCAATGCGTGGTAATAAATAAATTAATGCGCCACCTTCTAAGAAATGTCCTTTTTCTAAATGAACTTGATCCGCGACTTCTTTTCCTAACTTATCTACATCCGCTTGGTTTAACTTATATTTTTCAATAAAAGCTGAATTGACATAAAACTCATGCGCAGAGCGATGCCATACACCAATCGGACGGGTGCTTGAGATCTTATCCAACTCTTGACGTGATAATTCGCCATGGAAATAGTTATTAAAACCCCATGTCCATAATGTTTCATTAGGATCTTTTAATGCTTTTTCTTGAGCCGTTAGCGCAGCAATATAATCCTCATGATTGGTTACTGCTGGCCATGTTTTATTAGGTAACTGCCACTCTTCTGGCGCAATAACGGGCATGTTTAATGTCAATGCACCTAAAAATGGGTGTAAATGCTGTTCAATAAAGCCAGGCATTAGCACTTTGTCATTCAAATCTATCTTTTTAGAATCTGGATATTGTTTTAGTGCATCTTTCTCAGAACCAACGTAAACAATTTTGCCATATTGACTCGTTACCACAGCTTCTGCTGTTGGTTTTGCCTTTTCCATCGTAATAATTGGACCGCCATAAAAAATGGTTGTCTCAGGTGTTGTTGATGGGGCCGCAAATGCCGAGTAAGAAATAACTGAAGATAAAAATAATAAAGACGAGGCTATTTTAGTCTGTTTCATAAACATGATTTATCCTTAAATCTAACGTGTCTTAAAGATATACTATCTCATTCAAAAAAACGAATAATTAATTGATTTTAAAACATTGTTTACAGTTAATTATTCCCGTCTTATATTAAAAATGCCTGTACTATATTGAATATGATTATTTATATTTAAAACTAGAGACAAGTGACAAACTCAGTTAAAGTTATTTATAGATAGATTAGTATTATAAGGAAGAATATACGATGAATCTTGCTCAAGCTGTACTGACAGTACCCTCACATATGGTGCCCGGTGGTATGCCGCATCCGAATCTTAAGCAACTGGGGTTTAAAGATTTTGAGCGTTGTTCTATCGTCGATAAAACAAAGCTAACGCAATTTAAATTTTCAGTGCCCGCCTTAAATGCTACCGAAGACCAATTCGACGAAGCTATTGAGCAATTTATCTGGCTTTTTGCCAAAGGCACGCCTTATGTTATCGATAAAGAATTTAGCGATAATACACCTGATAGCCACCACCGTTATTACTACACCAATAATAAACGTGTTTGCGAAGTAATCCGCTAATTATATCTGTTAATGGCCAATCTATCGTATTGATTTAGATTGGCCACCCCGCCTTAGGCCATTACAACTGTGCTAAGGTGCCATTATCAGATTGTATTCGTAGCCAATCACCGTCAGCTTTTAATAATAGTAGCGTGCCATCTATATTGACTGACTTTTCAGTTAAGTGATTAAGTTGATGGGTATTATTTCTAAATACACGCTTTAAATTTGTTCCTAAAAGCGTGTTCATATAATGTTGTAAAGCAGCGTCTTTTTGAAACACCACGGTGGTATTATCCGCTAATTGAATCTGTATTTGCTCAATATCAGTAACAACAACCTGCTGTTGTGCCAATTCAGAGGCAAGATCTAGATCATTAATACAACTCGTTGTAATAATCACTACAGTATTACTCATCGCCATTTCCTATTGAAGAGACATCTATCGTTAACGATAAATTACACCCACCACTACAAAAATAACATAAGATCATTTTTATATTGCATAACCCTGTAGTACTCAGAAAATGCTCGCCACGAACAAGTTACGTAATCAAATGTAGTAAAAACAACATCGGAACATCATAAAAGTGTCATCGTTATTTCCTACTCTGATGGCTAATTACACACTAACTATAAATATAACAACAAAGAAAGAAGGAATTACACTTGTCATTTACCACTCAGACGATAACCAATAACAACATAACGATGCCATCTTACCTTGCTATTTTTGACTTAGATGAAACCCTTATTGCAGCAGACTCAGCCCGCCTATGGAGCCATTTCCTTGTTGAGAAAGGGCTAGCGCCTGTTACATTACTCACACATGAAGCCACCATGATGATCGCCTATGCTAAAGGCACGCTAGATATGAACAGTTACATGACCACGACACTTGAACCACTAAAAGGGAAAAGTCCTAACGAGATAAAACAACTGGTTGATGACTTTATTCAAGACATTATTATACCAGCAATATATCCACAAGCACTTGATCGTATCGCATGGCATCGCAAACGAGGAGATCATATTTTGATTATTTCTGCGACAGGCGAGCATCTGGTAAAACCAATAGCAACCGCCCTTGGTATTGATAATGTTATTGCAATTGAAATAGAACAAAATCAAGGGGTATATACTGGAAAAACAACCGGAATATTAAGTTTTAAAGAAGGAAAAGTTGAACGTTTAAAGTTATGGTTACAACAACAAAAACACAGCTACAAAGGCAGTTATGGTTACAGTGATTCAATCAATGATTTACCATTACTTAGCTTGGTAAATAAGCCTTTTGCTGTTAATCCTGATCCAATATTAGCCATGCATGCTCAGATGCAAGAATGGACGATCATGGATTGGCGTCACGACAACAATATTCTTCGTTAACGGCGTTCTTCCCCTTTCGTTATATTAGCGCCCACCTTCTCAAAATAAGCAACACGATCACTATAAAAAACGCACAATAATGAGAGCCGATTGCTCATCAAACAATAAATAGTATCATTATGCTTGATAATACATTTATCAGTACCCATTTACAGATAGTAACAAACTAAATTAAATTTCTTGTAGCAAACTATAGATGTAGTACAGCGAACGTAATACAGTATTCGCGCATTCTATTTCGATTTACAAATTATGATGGTGTATTCATCACCTATTCAACATCGGTATGGGAATACTATAATTTGTGAATAATCTTATTTAGCAAGGCTGATGTTAGCGAAACGACCATCAACCAAGCAACGGTACACCCTACCACTGACAGGGTATTGAGAAGGTAATTATAATGACTCCACAAGAAAAAGAACTTATTCAAAGCGTTGCTGCTAAGCTTCAAAAAAGCCCTGAAAGCAAGAAAGATGCAGAAGCAGAGCAATTTATTAACACTGAAATTGGCGCACAGCCTGATGCTATCTACAAACTAACACAAGCGGTTCTTGTGCAAGAAATGGCATTAAAGCAATTAAAAGAAAAGAACGATTACCTAGAGAAAAACGCTGAATATTATAAAGAAGAATCAAACCGTGGCACCATGAGCCGTATGTTTGGTGGTTCTCGTCAAGCGCCTCCACAGCCTCCACAACCCCCTGTTCGCCAACCAAGTGCTTTTGGTGGTTTCATGCAAACAGCAGCGGGTGTCGCGGCGGGTATGGTTGCAGGTAGTGTGATCAGCAATATGCTGTTTGATGATAAACCAGCTGAAACAGCTGCGGCAGATCCAGCGCCAGCAGCAGACGCGGCAACAGACACAGCACAGACGGATACAGCAGCTGACGCAACGACTGATCCACAAGCTGATAATGAAAGCTTCTTAAATGATGACTCAAACAGCTTCGCTTCTGACTACACCGGTGGTTTTGGTGATGCAGGCTTTGGCGATAACAATGGCGGCTTTGGTGATTCAGGCTTCGGCGGTGATGATAACGGCTTTGGTAACTCAGGTTTCGGTGACGACAGTGGTTTTGGCAACGACGACACCTTTGCTAACAATAGCGGTTTTGGTGATACCGACGGCGGCTTTGGCGGTGATTTTGGTGGCGACGACGACGATTTCTAATCGCTTTGTCCTGACCTACAATAAAGAGCGCTTATGCGCTCTTTGTTTATTATATAAGCCAGCTCTCAATCTCTCTCCATGCTTATTTCACCACCCTTCTGCTGTAAGCATTACCTCAGTATCCTGACACCAGCTTACAAAAAATATTGCGTTTATTTTAAAATTTCCATCGTAACGTTTAATACGCCAGTGCGAGGATTACCAATGGCTTTAAATGCAGAACTTGATAAATCAATCATACGCCCACGAATAAAAGGCCCACGATCATTAATAGTAACAATCACACTTTTATGATTACTGGTGTTGGTTACTTTTACTCTTGTACCAAAAGGCAATGTGCGGTGGGCAGCGGTAAGCTTACCTTGATCAAAAATTTGTCCATTCGCTGTCTTTCGCCCTTGAAACATATTGGCATAAAAAGACGCTTTGCCATAAATCACCTTTGATGAAGATGTTGGTGCTGATATTTGTGTAACCTCTTTCTTATACTCAACAGGTTTTACGATCAACACTGGTCGTTGTGGTTCAACTTTTGCTGTTTTATCAGGTATATCTGATGTTGCACACCCAGACACTATAATCAAAAGAACCGAACTTAAACCCCAATTTCGTATCATAGACCTATTCATACTAATGACCTCCACCGAACATTATGATTCAGCTGTTTAGTTATACATCAATATAAAACAGCCAGTGCTTACTAAATTCTATCACCAAATGTACGTAAAAATGGAACGAATTAAAATTTACGATTTTTAAATAAAAAAAACCGACATTATTGATAATGTCGGTTACAAAAAGGAAATAATAAAACATACTGTTCTCGCACCATCTTTTATTTCTACATCCATTGTAAAAATAAGCAATGACAATATATACAGAGCAAGCTGCATGCCAACGTCTATTTTTTAGTGATATAAATAAAATAGCCACTAATAATATCCATTACCGCCATTGTCATAGTATTAATATCCTTTATGCAAATATAATTTATATGTAACCGTGCAAAATGCATTGCATAACTCTGTGCATTATTGAAACAAGGTAAATATAAATTACGTAACTTTACCCTAGTCGCGCACCACAAAGCCCTTTAAAATGCCCGTTTTCAATCAATACAGATATATTTTATGTTTAAGTTATTAACGTCAATGCCACCATTGGTCGCATTATCAATTGCCATCATTTTTGAAGTCATTGCCACTTCGTTTATACCCAAAGCAGAGCAATTTACGAAACTGGTACCCAGTGTGATTATTATTACAGGTTACGCGATTGCGTTTTTCTTATTATCTGTCACCGTAAAAACCATGCCAGTGGGAATTGTATATGCAATCTGGAGTGGTTCAGGCATTGTTCTGGTCGCAACCATTAGCTATTTTGCTTATGGTCAACGCTTAGACTTACCCGCTATTATTGGTATTGGATTAATTATTGCGGGTGTATTAGTGGTTAACCTTTTATCAAAAACTGTTTCGCATTAACCCTCTCAATTAAACCTTTATCGTTGTTTTCATTTAAAGCTAAACAGGAGAAGCCTTAACTTCTCCTCTGTTTTTAACACCAATACAGCAACCACCAACACCGCGGTAATTAATACCCAATAGAAGCAATAAAATTATGTAGCCAGTGCTGCCCTAGTGGCGTAAATACAATAATAAAAACACTGATATTAATAAAAATTGTTAGCCATAAAATAGCTTTAAACGGTTGTTTTTGTGATTTATGCCGCAGGATTTTCTGCGCCCATAACGCACCAGGCCAACCACCAGCTAATGCTAATAAATGCAAGCTCGCTTCTTTGGTTCGCCATGCCTCTTTGCGTGCTGCTCGTTTATCATGGGCATACACAGCAAAAGTCACAATACTTAAACAGACATAACCAATTAATACCCAATACGGGCACTGAAATAACCATACACACAGGCTAACCAATCCAAGGAACAACACACTGAATCCTTGGGCCTTACTCATTGGAGCCGTATATTTATCTAACCCAGAATGAGGCTTAACAAATTCAACAGCTTGTGCAGCTTGCTTACCTTTATTATCCCTACCCAATTGATAATGCACACTTTCATTCACTCTAGGGCGGCTTTGGCGATCCACTAATGCGCTAATATGAAAAAACACATTTTCACCCCCCGCTTGAGGTTGAATAAAGCCAAAGCCTTTTTGATGATTCCATTGCACAACCGTGCCTTTATATTTCATGTTTTACCTATTGTTTTACACTGTAAACAGAACGAAGATTAATTAACGATGAATAATAGATAACACCATGAATTACTGATGCTTTATTATAACAATTATCAATGAATACTTTGTTTAATAATGGCTATAACGACATTACACTGCCGTAAACCTTTTTTTGCTATCAAGTTAATACTTTCATCATTAAAAATATCACAATTGTTGAGTGCAATTAAAGTAATGCATACAATAGCAACACACCCTCTTCCATTATTGTTATTAAAATAATTGTCGTAACCACGGCTTAATATTCATCTATACATCTCGTTAATTTGCTTATTGCGCCTTTCATCAAATTAGGTGAACCATGTTTAAACGCTTTGAAAATTTCACGGAAGCATTTCCCAAACAAGACCCTGAGCAACCACCACAAGGTATTATTGCTTTTTGTCGTTACTATAGCCGAGGCTTTGAAAAGCCATTGATTATAATGGCAATCCTTAGTGCAACTGTTGCTATTCTCGAAGTTGTGTTATTCGGTTTCATGGGAAAACTGGTTGATTGGCTAACAGAAAGTGATCCACATACTTTTCTGGCTCAAAATGGTACGAGTCTGTTTTGGTTAGGGTTGGTTATTTTGGTCTTAATGCCAACACTGGTATTAATTTCATCGTTAATTACCCATCAATCATTATTGGGCAACTATCCGATGTCAATTCGATGGTTAGCACACCGTTACTTGCTCAAGCAAAGTGTGTCGTTCTATCAAGATGATTTTGCTGGTCGTATCGCGACCAAGGTTATGCAAACCTCACTTGCGGTGCGTGAAACAGTAATGAAAACCGCTGACGTATTTGTCTATGTCTCGGTATATTTTACGTCATCGTTAGTCATTCTAGCCCAAGCTGACTGGCTATTAATGCTACCAATGTTATTTTGGTTAGCCGCTTATGTGTGTATTCAACTTTATTTTGTACCTAAACTTAAACACATTGCAGCAGAACAAGCAGACGCACGTTCAACCATGACGGGCTCAATTGTGGACAGCTACACCAATATTTCCACAGTTAAATTATTCTCTCACGATCAACGTGAAACCGAATATGCCGAAAAAGGCATGAAAGGCTTTTTAAGCACGGTTCATCAACAAATGCGGTTAGTAACAGGGTTTAACTTCTGTGTTCAATTAACTAACTATACCCTGCTGTTTGCCATTTCTGCGATCTCGATTTATTTATGGATGCACAGTGCAATTCAAGTGGGTGCCATCGCAATAGCTATCAGCCTTGCATTACGCATCAATGGTATGTCGATGTGGATCATGTGGGAAGTGGGCGCATTATTTGAAAACATAGGTACGGTTGTGGATGGCATGAAAACTTTATCAAAACCAATTGCGATTGAAGATGCCCCTGATGCTAAACCATTAGATGTCACTCAAGGTGGTATTGAATTTGATGATGTTAGCTTCCATTATGGCGAAAATAAAGGCGTGATCAGCCATCTTAACCTCAATATTAAACCCGGTGAAAAAGTGGGTTTAGTCGGGCGTTCTGGCGCAGGTAAATCAACCTTAGTTAACCTATTATTGCGCTTCCATGATGTTGAAGGCGGACAAATACGCATTGATGGCAAAGACATTACCTCTGTTACTCAAAACTCGTTACGTTGTAACATTGGTATGGTTACCCAAGACACCTCATTGCTGCATCGCTCTATTCGTGAAAACATACTCTATGGCGCCCCTGATGCTGGTGAAAAACGTTTATTAGCGGCAACACATCAAGCACATGCCCATGAGTTTATTGAAACGCTCACCGATTCTTTTGGTAATGTCGGCTATGATGCTCAAGTGGGTGAACGTGGCGTTAAACTTTCAGGAGGACAACGTCAGCGAATTGCTATTTCACGGGTCTTACTTAAAAACGCTCCAATATTGATTCTAGATGAAGCCACATCAGCATTAGATTCTGAAGTTGAAGCCGCAATTCAAGACAGTCTTAATAAATTGATGCAAGGTAAAACCGTCATAGCCATTGCCCACCGTTTATCGACCATTGCCGCGATGGATCGTTTGATTATCCTTGATAAAGGCCAAATCATTGAGCAAGGCTCCCATGCTGAGTTATTACAGCAAAATGGCATTTATGCACAATTATGGGCGCATCAGACGGGTGGCTTTATTGGCGAGCAGGATGTTTCTGACAGCGCTGATGATTTGAATCGGAATATATAGCTGTAGTGCCACTATAACGAAGCCGCTTTTTTAGCGGCTTTTTTTTGTTATGTGCTTTATGGTGGGTTAGCTGATTAGCTAACTTACTTATGGACAAAAGCTTGTTAGGTACTCTGCTCTATTTAGGCTGGTAAGTATTAGGAAAAATAAGGGTAATGTTATGGTCTACTTAAGTTTACTAGCACTCAATTTCCCCGTGGCATTAATCAAAATAATATGATCTATACTTACCCCTGAACTTTTGGCTTCTTCTATATATTTAACAAGTTCATAGTATGAACTACTTGGACACCCAGAATTGAGCACTACGTAAATTCCTTTATCTGTTTTTTCGCCACATTTGTATTGAGTAAGTTGGTGCGTAAGACCACTCAAGGCATTTGGGTTTTGTGACAGCTTAAGTTCGACACAGATTTTAGATCCGTTACCTTGGGAAAATTTAAAATCAACAATACCACCACCAGTACTTGTTTCTGGTGATATATCAACATCATACAATTCACAGGTTCGACGCAAATATGATTCAAATACTCGTTGAAAATGTTTTTCTGGCCCATCTTTCAAACTTCGCCACAGATCTCTCTCTTCAACTTGATGCTTGAATGAATCAATCTGCGTCAAAAGCCAGCTATACAGTTCGTTCTCATCCATTTTTAACTGGAAAAATAACTTTGTATCTCCCATTAAAAAGCCAAAATTTTGATCGATCAATTCCAAGTGCTTTTCAATGCCAATCAGGTTTTTTGATTCTATCATATTGACTATTTGATCACTGATGTCAAATAGATGTTCGAACATAAGCCATGCTTTGAATACATCGTGATCAGTCTCCCCTTCAAACTCAAAATCAGCGATTAAAAACTCCCAATCACCATCTTCGTCATAGCTTTTGAAACGGTCTGCAATCCTTGATGAGATATAGTCTTTTCGTTTCTGATTAAAATGACATCTTAGCTTGTTCAAAAGGAAGGTATGAAAGGTTGGCACATTCATTTCTTTTACATGAATGTTGCCATACGGAATGTTTCTAACGTTATGGTTATGATAACGGGCATCGCTTGTAGCTCTGTCATACTCATGATATACAGCTTTAGCATCGGAAGAATTTGGTTTAATCAAAGGTGAAGTGTACTTAAAAATATGATTCCGTTCTGATACGATCGATGAATCAATACACTTTCTTAGTTCTTTCACTTCATCAGTCATAGTCATACAATCCCATATCTTCTAAGTGGCTATTAATTATAAAGATTAAAAAGGGGTATGTCTTGCCTCCTATCTTTTATATGCCATAACATTCAATATTATAAAATCAGAATCTAGCAGATTTGATCTAAGGCATATGAGCTAGTCATGGAAGCTAGCTCATATGTGGACAGAGCTGAGCCAGCGTATACTTAGCTGGCTCTATGATGGTTACTCCATAGCTAAGAAGCGATTAGAGTCTATCAAAGATAGAGCCTTTTCTTGGACTAAATAATTTCTCGTAAAACTTAGTTGCATAATCATCCGTCATTCCTGAAACAAAATCACAAATCACACGCATTTGAGCTGCTACTTTCTTATCTCCATCAAGACCTTCACCAGCTTGTTTCCATCTAGCCAGAGTTGCCTTTGGAAGAAATCTTTCTGGATCTTTGGCTAGAGTTTGAAATAATTCAATAACTAGTTTCTGCCCTTTAAATTCTAATTGCTGAACGTTCTCATCTTGAATTACTTTTTCTACAACCAAATTAAATATACAATCTCTTACTTCCTCCACCTGTTCAGTCAACTTTATATTGAAGCGTAAAAGTGGGTCCTCACATCCTGAACCATTGTCCACAAACTTAGTACTATTAATCATTAGGTTAACCAAAGCGCCAATTGCTTCCTTACGCTTATGACTAGCTCCAAATAGATTTGTCAAAATGCTCTTATATCGAAGGGATTCGTTATCATTTGCCACGTCATTGAACAAGGACTCTTTACCTTGAAAATGTTCTTCCCAAGAAGTTTTGGTAATCATGCCTAAAGAAAGAGCATCTTCTAAGTCATGAAGGCTATATGAGATGTTGTCAGCTAAGTTCATAATTGAGCAATCTAGTGACTTGTACAACGTTAGTTTGTGTGGCTTTTTGTGATCAACTTTAGTCTTGGTAAATTTCTCAATATCCTCTAGAGAAAAGCCATCAGATATGAATTCAAATATATCTGAGTCTATATCGTGATAACATTTTGGCGGTTTCTGAGTGTTAGCTTTGAAGAGCCAATATGGTAGGTGTTCATCCTTTTCAAACTTATAGGAGTCTTCATTAACCAGTTCCTTGTATGTAACCGGATATTTAAGAATGCCCAATAACATTCTCCGAGTAGGATTCAAGCCGTGATGCTCAGTATATTTATCTAGTTTTCCAAGAATTCTTAATGTTTGACCATTTCCTTCAAAGCCGCCATAAGCTCTCATACAGTAATTTAACGCCACTTCTCCACCGTGACCAAATGGGGGGTGGCCGATATCATGAGCTAGGCATATGCTAGTAATTAAAGCAGATTCTGGCAGGTGTTCCTTTAAACCCACATCACCATTTTTGTCAAGAAATTGAACAATCCCGCGTCCAATCTGAGCGACTTCCATAGAGTGTGTTAAACGTGTTCTATAAAAATCATTTTCGCCTAAACCCAATACCTGTGTTTTAGACTGCAATCGGCGAAAAGCAGCCGAGTGTATCAGTCTTGATTCATCTCTTTCATATTCACTGCGAGTATCATTAGGCCTCGAACATTGCTCTAATCTTCTTTGTGTTAACCTATTCATTCAGAACTTCCTATTCATCGTGTATCATATTGACAGGTTAGTTTAGTTTAATATGAACTCTTGTAAATCAAGTATCTAGTAAACTTTAAACTACGACACAATGTGAGCCTAATACCTTTCCCCTTCTCACAGCAGATGAGCATACTGAAAAAAACAGAGCACTAGAATCATCCAATCATCAACACAAGGAAATACAATTAAGATTAGAATTAATAGGGCAAATATACATTAACAGTATGTGAATGAGTAAAAGAACTAACAACTAATGGGGCAAATTCGAGCTAGCCATAAATGAATTAGCAAGAAAACTAACCCATAGTTGGACATTAATGTGTGAGACACCTTGATCTATTTGAGTTGGTAGGTATTAGGAAGAGTAAAGATATCAATGCAAAGTTAAGGTGTAACATTCATGTGCGATTAAGGTGAGAGAAGCGAAGCAGATGCACGTTTAGAATCACATCTAAATGTTTTATAAGCTTTATTTAGTTCAGCTCGTAAATATTTTTTTATGTAACTTAAACTAATTGACTGATTTCCGCTCAACGGAACACTAATTACGGGCGTATTATTTCGATTTGCTCGGTCTATTTCTAACCTAACCCACTTAGATTGTGGAACAGAATCTGTGTTGAGCAGCACAACAAGATCAGAATTATCTAGTTGCTCAATGACAAATTTTTGTTTGTCCTTTGCATCATTATCTATGATATCTACAAACGGCTTGCCATAGTCAGAGGCAATATTTGAAATAGACTTGAGATGTTCAACCGTAATCACCGCATCTCGAAGGGTATAGCTTATGAAAATGTTCATTACGCAATGCGGCCTTGAGAAAACAAGAAAAAACCCACAATGGACAAAGACATTAGAACAAAGTAAAGCGACATTGATAAATTAAACATAGCTTTAACCCAACTAACGTTTACAGTTGAGATGTTATTACTTGGAAGTCGGTTTCTTGATGCTATAGCCTGAAGCCTTATATTCATACGCTTTCTTGTAACACGCTGGTAATAATATGCAGTAAAGTCAGCAATCCAAAAACCAAACGTAACAAGAAAGGGAACCACAAAGTATGAAGGGTCTAGAGTATCAGATGTTAATTTACTAAGTGCTACAGCTACAATACCGATTACTGCTACACATAGCTTTTTAAATTCGAAACAGTTTTGACTAATTTTCAAAGTCGCTTCATGAAGTTGATCAACTTCAACCCAATCCATTTCGTCAGCAGCATTACGCTTATACTCTTCAAAACCACACTCATCACTCATTATATCTAATCTCTATTTTATATTTAGATAACGCTATTATACTGGTTAGCTTTACGATAAAAAACTAACTGCTTATTAATGAGCATGCTTACTTTCACGTAAAGCAAACTTTCTCATCGATAAAATCATGAAGCGAAATGTAAGGTTGAAGTGCAGAATAGGTGGCACTTGCAGTATTAAAGAACACAATCTCCTTATTTGTTAGCTCTCTTTTTTGAAGAGTTTGCGAACATAAAATCGCACGATAGAAAATACATGGTACACCCTAGCTTTAATCTTGCTGTCGAATGTTTCTTTAAAAGGTACTAGATATCCAACTGAGCTCGTTCCCATATGAACAATATCAATGTCTCGCACTTTCAATAAGTGATAACCGTGAGATGTCTGAGTTGAGACCACAAGCTTATCTGAGTCAACAGCGATCGGTTCATCGCATTCTATCTTTATAGAACAGTCAGCATATGCTTCTATTTCATATTCATCTTGAGTTTGAAATACAAGATCATCGTAATCCAACAACTGTAGTCTTTCGGGACGACAGTTGTTCTTTTGTGATACTTGAAATGTCACTTTCGTGAAGCATTTTAAGTACCTAATTTTTACCGGATAAGCTTGGCGATTTATAAAATAGAGGAAAAATGTCGTAGAAGTTTTCTTTTTATGCACCAAGACTCTTTTTAGTTTTAACGGCTTGAGTCGACTTCGAGACCAAGCGATAAGGACTGATACAATCGCTACAAGAGATGCGACTGAACTAAGTACATCCACAAAAGACTTAAAACTCAAATTTCACCTCGGTATTGAGTTAAAGCTCGATAGAGCTAACAGCTTATTAGTAAGTATTCTTACTATCACGTAAAATAATGCCCCTAAATTTCACAATCATAATCAATTTGGTTTAAAAACATCATTAGTTTGATTGCATTATTTTGTTTCAAAATATTTATTGGAACGCAGAAAGTAAAAAATGTATTTAATCAGTCTTATTAAAAACTGAATTCAAGCGGTAAAAACACCATGCTTTGTTTAATTTGGTTAGATATACAGTAAATAAAACTAATCCAAAATTACGTTAATACGATATAAATGAGTATTTGATCTAATTCGTTTTGGGTCATAAATAAGTTTACTAACATGCCCCTATTCGATCTCTATTAGCAAAAAAACACGTCCCCTAAAATAACTATGCTGCTTCACTTAATCTCAAGCTTTCATAGTAATCCTCAGCCAAAGCAGTTATTTTAAATTCAGCTTCTATTCCGACTATCTTTTCTACAGAACAACATGGGACAGCCATAAATTTCATGAGAACTAACCGTGATCTATTCAGCACAAGTTTGAGCATTAGAGAAGCAACGAAAACAATAACTCTACAACGCGTGGATGGTAGATTCCCTATCGCCCTCGCGGGCATTCACTGTAGGGAATAACAACGTTTGAACACGGGCATGTGTTGCTGAGAATGGCAGCAGCGAGAGAAAAAGTTATGGGGGCCCATTATTTTGTGGGCATTGTTATACCTAAAAATAGAAACATAGGACAGCCATAAATTTATGAGGCCAAACCGTGAGCTATTCAACACGAGTTTAAGCATTAGAGAAGCCAACGAAAAAAATAACTCTACAACGCGCGGATAGTAGATTCCCTATCGCCCTCGCGGGCATTCACTGTAGGGAATGACGGAATTTGGACACAGGTATGTGTTGTTGAGAGTGGCAACAGCGAGATAAAAGTTATGGGTGTCCATTATTGTATAATTCACAAGATATAGACATAAAGAAAAACTAAAACACAATATATGGGGACTTAGCAACTAAAAATAGTGACCAATATCAGATTCAAAATATGCAACACATGTAACTGTATATGTACACAGCAAAAGCAATTGACCTTACTTTTATCAAGGTTTAATTTTCACTGTATACAATTCGTACAGGATAACTGAGGAAATAATATGCCTAATTATGGTATCTCTGAGTTTTCATCAATATTTGTTACAACAGGTACACCAAAAATTACAAAGATTCATCGTATTGCCAATCGAGGTGAATACCAATTTTTCCGTGATTACTACCTACCTCTTCGTACTGCAATAAAAAGCCTTTTTATCCATAAACGCCATATTTCACATTTGTATGAAGTTGCTCGCAAGCAGAAAGACAATGGTAAAAAAGTTAACTTTGAAAAAGTAGCTAATAATTTTAAAGACTGGCAGTCCGGAAAAAATATTACTGCATATACTCCACCTCATGGCCATTTCAACTATCTTCAAACAAGTATCAACTGCAACCCTGAGCTAAATGTTGTTGTCAATGGTTTACCGAGGCTTGTAAAACTTCACTTCAATGCAAGTGATAGAATGACTCAAGAACGCGCAAACATTATTTGTTATTTAATATCTGACGTCATAAGTGACGATGACTTCACTTATTCAGTTTTAGACCTAGCCACTGGACAAGAGTTTTTCTTTAATGATAATCCAGATCGAATGCATCACAGAATCCAAGATGAGATTGAAGTAATACAATCACATTGGGCATAACCTCACAAACAAAGTTCCTACCAATAGCAAGGATGCCATTATCTCAATTACTCGAAACATAGGACTGCCATATATTTTATGAAGGCTAACCATGATCTATTCAGCACATGTTTGAACATTAAAGAAGCCAACGAAAATAATAGCTCTACAACGTGCGGATGGTAGATTCCCTATCGCCCTCGTGGGCATTCACTGTAGGGAATAACGAGGTTGATTTGGGAATTCACTTAGCCCATTATCCGTCATCTCGGAAGTTGAGGTACGAAACTATCCGTGATCTATTCACCACGAGCTTGAGCATTACAAACACCAACGAAAAAATAACTCTACAACGCGCAAATAGTAGATTCCCTATCGCCCTCGCGGGCATTCACTGTAGGGAATGACGGAATTTAGGCGTAGGCATTACTGTAAGGAATAATGGCATTTGGACTCTGCATATATTGTAGGGAATAACGACGTTTGAACGCAGGCATGTGTTGTTAAGAATGGCAGCAGCGAGAGAAAAATTATGGGTGTCCATTATTTTTTTGCTGTAAAGAATAACGGAGATTGGACGCTGCATGTGTTGTAGGGAATAACGACGTTTGAACGCAGGCATGTGTTGTTGAGAATGGCAGCTGCGAGAGAAAAAGTTATGGGAGTCCATTATTTTTATAGGCATTGTTATATCAAAATAAAAGCCAATACCTTATTCACTTTCGACTAAGAGTATTGGCTTTATTTGTATGATGGCTGTTGCGGTTGTTTTAACGTTTACAGACCGTAAGATGCTAGCAAGTTATGGAAATACAGTGAGATACTTGCCCAAGTTCGAGTGAACCAGCCACCTTGTTGAACGCTGTTGAGCGCGACAAGTGGCTTTGATTGAATAACTTTGTCTTTATAGGTTACGGTAATTTCACCTAATTTCTCACCCTTATCAACCGGAGCTTTGATATCACGGTCAATTTGAAACTTAGTTACCAAACCTTTCTCGTCAACACTGGAAGGAAGAACCAAGGTTAGTGGCTTATCAAGACCTAAAGAGACAGTATCTTGTTTTCCTCCCCAAACGTTTTGTTCAGAAAGCTTACTGTTTGCTGTATACAAGGTGTCTTGCTTGAAGAAGTGAAAGCCGTAATTGAATAATGCCTTACTTTGAGCGGCAACATCATTCAGTGATTTTGTGCCTAGAACAACGCCAACCAATTTCATTGGGTTATTGGGTATCTCAGCAGAGCTTACCAGTGAGTAACCCGCCGCTTCTGTACTGCCTGTTTTCATGCCCGTCGCATATTGGTAAGTGAACAATAAGCGATTGAAATTTGGTTGACGGATATGATTGTATTCAAAATACTTTTGACTGAAAAAATGAAAGTATTGAGGGTAGTCGTTCATGATGTGCTGTCCAAGCAGCCCAAGATCATAAGCGGTTGAGAAATGTGCTGGCGCTGGCAAGCCCATAACAGTTGTGAAGTGGGTATTGTGCATGCCTAACTTAACAGCTGTCGCGTTCATCATTGCAACGAATGAAGATTGCGAGCCCGCTACGTAATTTGCCAAAGTGACAGCGGCATCATTGCCTGATTCAACAATGACACCTGAGATAAGATCTTTTACTGAAACAAAAGAGCCAGGCTTTAAGAACATTCTTGAGCCACCCGTGCGCCACGCGACTTCTGGTACTTGTACTTTTGAGTCTAGTGAGATTACACCGTCAGCCAGTTTTTGCTCAACAATGTACATTAGCATTAACTTGGTGGTGCTGGCTGGGGCCATACGCATGTTGGCATCGTTAGCGGCAATAATCTGTCCCGTATTAGCATCCATTAAAATGAAAGCGCGTGCTTCAACTTGAGGTGAGAATATTCCTGCCTGAGCCCATTTTTGCACCAGTGTTTCTGGAATCCCATTATTGCCACCAGCTCCTACGGGTGCAGAAGGCACTTGTATATTTTCTGGAATACTGGTTTTTACATCAATAGCACCAAAGCTATTAAGTGGAGCTTGAGCTGCTTTGTATTGCGTTGCCGCGAAGTACTCACTATTAGGCATAGTGTTCATTGCATCGTTGCTAGGTGCGGCAAATACGGTACTGGAGGTAAATAATGCAGCGATGGTTGCTGCTAATGAAAGCTGTTTGATTATTATCATAAGAGTATTTAATTTACAGTTACTTACTAAAAGCGCGATATAAAAAAGCGACTAGATAGAATACTGACTTCGCTGAGTAATTAATGCCCTGCAGAGTCTATCCATCACTACCACAAAAATGGTGAGTGCTTTTTCGTTCTTGATCAGCGTTGCAATGACTTTGGTTACAAATCGCATTTATATAATGATGTTCCGATCATTATGCGAACATAACCTTAATCCCGTTGATAGCTATACCCAAATGATGGTGCGTAAGTTCTGCTTTCTCTGCAGATCATTTGAACCTCATGTTAGTTATAGCCTCTCAATATATTGTCTATTTCCATCTTACCAGCAGATCCTTTATAGAAACCTGAACGGTAATGATGTTTATACTGAATAAAATTCGGCAAGTCATTCCTTTAGGCTATCACTTAGGTTTTATGGGAAATAACGACATTTGAATACTGCCATGTATTGTAAAGAATGCTGAAGTTTGAACACAGAAAAGCGTTGTAAAGAATAAAGGTCGTTAAATAC
This sequence comes from Photobacterium sp. NCIMB 13483, assembly GCF_003025475.1. NCBI lineage: Bacteria > Pseudomonadati > Pseudomonadota > Gammaproteobacteria > Vibrionales > Vibrionaceae > Photobacterium > Photobacterium sp. NCIMB 13483. Next base: position 15,678 of record NZ_PYLV01000015.1, on the reverse strand, counting down.
CGCGTAAGAATAATAAAACGCTATAAAAATAAATGTATCTACAGAATCAAGAATTAAAGTAATCCACTAAAAAATCAATAAAAGCACGAATCCGTTGGGGTTGCTGTTCTGCGTCTTTATAGACCATATACATGGGTAATTTTTGAGTTTGATATTGTGTCAGTAATAAAACCAACGCACCAGATTGTAGCTCTTGTTCTACCATCCATCTTGGCATCGCCGCTATGCCTTGACCTAATTTAGCCATTTGAACTAACATCTCAGGATTATCACTTCTAATTTGCTCATTAACCTTTATTTTTACGACTTCTTTGCCTGTATTGAAACGCCATAGATTTGATGGTGTCGATAAAGAATAAGTTAAACATTTATGCTGACGTAAATCGTCAATATCAACAATGGCTGGAATCGTTTTTAAATAATCAGGAGATGCAAAGTACACCAATTCATTATCCAATAACCATTTGGCTTTTAAACCTGAATCTTTAAGGTAAGCAGCACGTATGGCTATATCAATATTGCCTTCAAGTAAATCAACAAATTTATCAGACACTGAAACATCAACGGTAACTTGTGGATGTAAATTTAAAAATTGATTAAGAGGCTGAGACAGTAACTGGGTGCTAAAAGCACTTGGCACTGATAGCTTTAGTACCCCAGAAATGGTTGCCTGTTCTTGGCGTAAATTAGATTCAAAACAATCCATTTCACGGGTAATATTCAACGCTAAACCTAAATATTGTTGCCCACTCTCAGTAAGGCTAATCGCACGGGCATGCCGATAAAATAAGCTTACGCCTACTTGTTTTTCTAACCAAGCGATTTTCTTACTTACCGCACTTTGCGTCGTATTGAATTCATTCGCTGCAGCGGTAAAACTCCCTAAATGAGCAACTCGAGTAAAGACTTTTAAACAATCAAATTTATCCACAACACATTCCAGTTTGGAATCATAATAAGCGAAATACTACCCTTCTTAATCTCCAATTGGAATGCTTTAATAAGCTTATCGTTTATCAAGGAGTTTTCATCATGCTATTTATTCAAGGTCTACTCATCGCATTTTTCTTATTCGCAAGTTCAGTTAAAATGTTTGGTTGGGTAAAAGTCATCTTTGAACCGCAATTGGCCTTTTTTCGTCGTTATGGACTTAACCGTAGCATAATGTTTATTGTCGGTATTATTGAAGCAACAGGGGCAATAATGCTGTTAATCGGAATGATAATGGTCAGCCCATTAATCAGCACTATCGGGGCTACTTTTATTATATGCGTATCAACGGGAGCAATGTTCTTTCACTTTAGATTTGATACCGTAAAAGATGCTATCCCTTCAATAATAACGTTAATATTATCTGTTATTGTCGCCATATCTATGATTTCAGGACCGATTTAACATCAGAAATTATATAAGTAAAAATAACCGAAAATTAATGTAGCTTATTATTAACGGTTATCAAAGCACCACTTAAATAGGTTTTATTAGGTTGGCTCAAATCAATCATCAAATCTGCAAGATCTGATGGGTGCACCCAAGTAGTAGGATCGGCATCAGGCATAACTTCACGATTTATAGCTGTATCAACAATCGTAGGTAAAACTGCATTTACACGCACATTTGATGATGCCCCTTCTGCGGCCAAGCTCTCTACCAATGCATTCAATGCGATTTTTGAAGCCATATAAGGTCCAAATCCTGCGGGTATATTACGTACAGTATCTCGAGCTGATACAAACATTAAGCAACCGTCACCTTGAGCCTCCATTAATTTAAACACTTCACGTCCAAAAACGAATGCGGTCATAAAATTAACATTAAATAGATCCACTACTTTATTAACATCAATATCTTTCCAGTAGCTCCATGTATATATTCCAGAACAATGAAAGTAAGCATCAACATGGCCCAAAATATCAGCAGCTTTTGCTACCAATGTTTGACTTTGCTGTTCATCAGTCAGATCTCCCAATAAAACCGTAATTTTTCCCGAGTATTTACGTTCTAAATCTTTGGCTCTATTTTCATCACCAATGCGGCCAATCGCTACGATATGGGTTCCTGTCGCGGTCAGTTTTTTAATTAATTGTTGTGCCGTTACAGAAAAGCACGATGCAATAATAGCGGTATTTATAGAATTCATTTTGTTCTTCTCTCAATTAATCAGAATCTGCATATTAATGAGAATAACCAAAGACATGAACCAACGTTCAGGCAATATAGTTTTGCTTTAAAAGCAATTATGTAAGCATTAATGTTTAAAAAGTGCATCAATAATATAAGATAAACATGTACTATCTTGGTGATGAACAGTATTTCGCCCCTAAAAAAATCAACTTTATTATATGAGTCATTAATATGAGCCTTTTCACTCGCCTTGCTTATTTCAATTGTGTCGTAGAACAAGGTTCCATATCCAAAGCAAGCCAAGTTTTCGATGTTCAACCCTCATCTATTTCAAGACAGCTTTCTGCTTTAGAAGAAGAATTAAATGTTCGAATATTAGATCGGACAACACGCAATGTTGGCGTAACTGAAGCTGGATTGATATTTTATCAATATTCCAAACGTATCATCGCTGAATTTGACGAGGCGAAACGTGCGGTAAATATTGTGCACAACTCACCTAAAGGTCGACTTAAAATCAGTGCAACGGTGGCGTTTAGTGAAAGTAAAATACTGCCACCTTTACCTTTATTTAGAAACGCATTCCCTGACATAAAAGTTGAGATTGAAATTACTGAAAGGATCGTTGATCTAATTGAAGAAAATGTCGATGTCGCTATTCGTAGTGGTCGATTACCCGATTCTAATTTAATCGCTAAAAAACTCATGAATAATCATTTTATACTTTGTGCGAGTCCAAGCTATTTAGCACATCGAAGTATGCCTAAAACAGCCGCAGATTTAGCCCAACATGATTGCTTGATCTATGGATTTAAAGGTTGGCATAATTGGTATATCTTAAATAATAAACCATCAAAAATAGAGATTCCCTATTACATGGAGATCAACTCTGTTAATGGCCAAAAGCAACTCATATTAAACGGAGGTGGTGTCGCTCTACTACCACAATGGGCGATAGATGAAGAACTAAACAATGGCAAACTAGTACAACTGCTCCCTCAATCGACATTCAGTCCATGTCACTATGAAACAAACACCTATGCGATTTATCAACATCGGCAATTAATCTCAAGTAAAGTACGCGTCTTTTTAGATTTTCTGACTGAACATTTTAGCTAAATGCTACGCTTAGACGGATATTTAACCTTTAATAACAATAACCCTACTTAGTTCCACATTTAATAACGCAAAACAACAATCTCTCTTTATAATTAATTAAACAGATGGTTAATAAACCTTAATCGTGCATGAATGGAATTTTGTCTTAACACACCGAGAAGAAAATCTAATGTTGCAATAGCGTAACTTGAACCCTTTTCCAGTCAGACGTAACATGCGCACACCATTATTTAGAGAGGACACCGCTTTGAACACACCCAGTCGGTACTGGAATGAGATTTTTCCTCGTTAATCTGCCCTCTCTCGCTTTTGCATGTGAGTTGGCAATCTTTAACTGCCAGCATGCGCAATCCCTTATGTTCATTGCTTCTGTTTAAATCTTATTATTCCAGTTTTGTATTGGTAGATCCTGTATTTATCAGTTTCAAATCGTGTTTTAAAGTGTTCTTTATATCATCGCCATTAGTGGAGATATGAGACATGCTGAACGCATACACATTAAACGACCTACGTTTACAACGTTTAGATTTAGACGCCCAAGATCCTATTTCATCAGCATTATGGGTTGATCTCATCGAGCCCAATGAAGCAGAACGAGAACGCGTTCAAGAAGAGCTAGGTCAAGGCCTTGCTACACGTCCAGAACTAGAAGACATTGAAGCCAGTGCGCGTTTCTTTGAAGATGAAGATGGCTTACACATTCACTCTTTCTTTTATTTTGAAGATCTGGATGATTATGTAAGTAATGCGACAGTCGCTTTCACCATTCGTGATGGTCGCTTATTCACCCTGCGCGAACGTGAATTACCAGCCTTTCGTCTTTATCGCATGCGTGCTCGTACACAACGTTTACAACAAGGCAATGCTTATGAGTTACTACTCGATCTATTTGAAACAAAAATAGAGCAACTTGCCGATGTTATTGAAGATATTTACAGCGAACTAGAATCAATTGGTAAAACCATTTTAGGCGGCAACAAACCCGGTGCTAATTTTGATCAAGCTTTATCACATCTAGCAAAACAAGAAGATGCGGGATGGAAAATACGCTTGTGCTTAATGGATACTCAGCGAGCATTAAGCTTTTTAGTCCGCAAAGCGCGTTTACCTGAAATTGAATTAGAACAAGCTCGTGAAGTGTTACGCGATATTGATTCTTTGCTACCGCACAATGAATCTTTATTCCAAAAGGTTAACTTCCTGATGGATGCGGCAATGGGCTTTATTAATATTGAGCAAAACCGCATTATTAAAATATTCTCTGTGGTATCGGTTGTATTTTTACCACCGACACTGGTTGCATCAAGTTATGGTATGAACTTTAAGTTTATGCCTGAGCTTCACTGGGAACTCGGCTATCCCTATGCATTAGGGCTGATGGTGTTGGCGGGGTTTGCACCTTACCTATTTTTCAAACGTAAGGGTTGGCTATAAGCCACTATTTATTCTTGCGACACGACTGATTGTTTATAAAAAAAGAACCCTACTTCAAAGCAGGGTTCTTTAGTATTTATAGTCAATCTTCACTGACTGACAGTCTAAAATAACTGTTATTTGCTAACCGTTATAATTGTGGGTTTAGACCTAACTTTTCTAACACTAGCTTAAAGTTAGCTTGACGCTCTTTCGCATTATGCACTTCGCCAGTCGAACAAACAGAATCTGGGCAACCACGGTTCACAATACCTGAAACATCATCAATAAAATCAGTCCCTTTTAAGCCACCATCAACGTACTTTTTCAGTTCGTTATAGTAATTCCAATCTGCATATTGACCACCTTCATCAGAATATGCTTGAACCGATGTTACCCAGTAGAATAAACCTGCAATCCATTTGATTTCTTTGTTCTCTTCAGAGCTACAAATTAAGCCAGGGTTCGAACAGAAATCCAGATCAGCATACAATGGGTTTGCCGGTGGTGCTTCAACTGTTACGCCATCAATTGTTTGACCAATCGTTGCAGGATCAACATGTGAGCGACCTAAGTAATGGTTAAGCGTACCAAAGTTCTGGCGACCCGTAGTTTGAATAACACCACGTCCCCACCAGCCACAACCTTCAACACTTTCTTGGCTACTACCATCCCAAAGGAATGTACCTGCTTTTTGACCAACATACGTTTTACACGTATCGCGTTCCCACACTTGCTTTGAGGTATCCACTTTCTCTGGTACATCATTACAGTGACCACTGTTAGTCCAGCGACCAACACTGCCATTAACAAGTAAACCACGCTCTTCTAATACAGCATTAGGCGCTGCAAATACTGGAGCTGGTGCGCCATACCACTTAGCATGTGTTAACGCGCTCACTTCCATCTTGTTATCACGAGGACAAGAATATGCGTAATCTAAGCCTGAATTAGGGTTTACACCATAATCTGCATATTTCTGACCTAACTGACCACAACTTGCTGACATCGGATAGTCTGCGGGTGCACCGTATTTAACTTCAGACCAGTTATTCTCATCACACGCATTGTAACGAATAGTTTCTTGCATGCTTTGAGCTAAGAATGCAGCAATCGCAACTTTGGCGTAAGTGATATTCGTTGCATCATCTGCTTCATCATTTAATAGCCAGAATTTATTACCTGCAACACCAATGTTATGCATTGCATTTAGGCCATCAAGGAAATCATCCCACTTATAAACGGTAGATGGAATCCACTGTGATTGCGGTGTTTCATAAAGGAACGCTTCATTATTCATTACATCAGCAGCGTTAGTTAATTCACGGTTAAGTGCTTCAATACGCGTTAACGAACCTTTTTCTAACTCTTTACCGACATAATATAGTGGCACTTTTGTTTCTTGGTAACGTTCAATTTGAGCGGTTAAGTTAGTGGTATTTTTATCAAACAATAGCGCAAAAACATTACTGTAAGCTGCTTTACGAATTTGTGCTTTATGTGTTGTATCACCCATAAAGTAGTTAGCGGCTTGATCTGTTGGTATGCTCGCCAGCATAGCCGGTGTCTTTACGTAATCAGTAACTTGCTTCACATACTCTAACGCATTATGCCATTGATCACTTGATAATGGCGCTGTTGTACTTGATTTAGTAAACACAACAAAATCAGCTTTAGTTGCGCTATCAGCTTTATAAAGTGCTAACTTATCTAATAGATCAGCCGTATGATTAGACGCTGCATCCCATACTGACTGACGGCCTGAATGAGTATTAAAGGCAAAATCACCAATCGTTAAAGACCAACCAAATGTCGCTTCTGGCGCAAGTGTAGATACAATCAAATTGTACGCTTGTGCCCAGCCTTTTAGATCATTGCTCAGAGCATTGATAGCATCAATATCAACTTTGCTGCCCGTACTATCAACGGCTTTGATTAGTGCTTCTTTAACCGCAATATTTTGTGATGATAAAGTCTTATCTTGTGTTGCCTTATCAAGCACATCACTACTGATAATAATCGATGCAGAATCCGTTTGAGTCGCTGTTTCAATCATCGATACAAACGATGCTGCTAGCTTATCAACATTGGTTAAATCTGCACTACTGCTTGCTTCAAAAGTTAATGTCGCAGGAGTCGTTGAAGATGGACTTGCAACGACAAATGTATTTGGCCAACCAGCAACTTCCAAACGAACAGGATCCATCGGGTTTGGTAGCGAAAGTAATGGCGCAGTGCCGGGCTCTGAACCATCACAGTTTAGGTGCAGCGTCCATGAAGCATCACTGCCTGGTGCTGTTTGCGTCCAGTAAATAGCAGAGTAAGCGATATTGTTATGAACCATAATGTCGCCCCCTGTCGCGTGATCGCCACGCGTCCAATCAGGGTAAACATTAAACTCTTCACATAATCCACCTGGTGGTGTTACTGGTGGCTCTACTGTTTCTTCTTTAACGGTAATAGTTAAACTTGTGTTTGAAGAAAGAGCTTGTGCATCCGTTGCGATAGCATTCAGGGTTACGCTACCTGTTTGAGTCGGCTGCCAGTCACAACTAAATGTACTTGCTACAGCGGCATCAAAGGTACAAATTTGTTGGTTATTCGCATTAACAACCAATGTCGTTAGATCTTTATCTACATCTGACGCGCTAATAGAAATAGAAACTGTATCCGTTTTATTAACGGTTGAACCATTAGCTGGAGAAACAAAGCTCACCACAGGTGCGGTAAAATCTTCATTAGTTTCAGCGTCGATTTTCACAGAAACCGATTGCTGTTCTATTTTTTGGTTATTTTTATCAAACACAAAAACATTAATTACTGCACTACCCGCTTCATTTGGCGTCCAAGTTTGCGTGTAAAGCATATTACTTTGATCAATTGCTTTTTCTGCTAATTTAGTACTATTAACCCAAAACTCAACTTTAGATGCTAACTCACCCTCAATGTTGGCTTTGATTACAATCGCTTCATTAACCTTCAGCAACTGACCCGCCATTGGCGATAAAATAGATACTTCTGTTACATCAGGCTCAGGAGACGGCTCACCAGAACACTCAGTTAAAGCCCAAAACCATGAATCAGCACTTGGTGCTTCCCAAATACCTGGGTTATTTTGAGCAATAAAGCACTGGCCGTCATAGGAGACAACATCGCCATTTTTGACTTGTGTTGTGCCAGGAATGAAAGGAATAATACCGTCAAGATCTGGGTTCGGATTAGGTTCAGGCTCAGGATCTGGAGTCGGGTTTGGATTGGGCTCACCAGTACATTCAGCAGACTCCCAAAACCATGAATCAGCACTTGGAGACTCCCATATTCCAGGGTTATTTTTGGCAATAAAACATGCGCCATTATAAGAAACCACATCACCATTTTGAACTATTGTTTCTCCAGGAACAAAAGAAACAATACGAGCGTCAGCTGCATAAACATTACTACTAAGAATAGCGCTAAATAGAGCTGCTGTTATTTTATTTATTTTTTTCACTTAACTTCCTAAGTATGTCCACTCGTTTTAACAAATCTAAAGCTCTCATCCTCATAAGTACCGATTGTTGTATTCCATACAACTTACTTATATTTAGCCTTTGTTTTCACTAATGAAGCGTTACTAACCAATATAATTTTATACATTGTACAATTAAAAATTATAGCTATCACTAGATTAACTAATAGATTATGTAACAAACAGTTAAAGTGTTGCACTAAATGTAACAGCCGCTATCCATATCCTTTTTAAGCAATTACCCTTATCTAATAAAAGGCTTACGTGGAATAAAACGGGATTTTAAAATATCCTTTCAATTAATAATTGGTTTTTATTTTTAGTTCAAATATGAAATTATTTAATTTTTACTGCTGAATAATACATCTGACATCGATGACAATTGCTTAATCTCATTTGATAATGAATAACGTATTATTAAAGATTAAAGCTTTTTGTCGGTTGGAAATGAGGTAACATAGTGCCATCACTGCTAACGTATTAGATAGCAATTTTCTGAATGAGATTAAGGTAAAATCAATGGATTACCAACATTACTATGAAGCTATGATCGAAATATTGGTTGATAATTTTGATACGGATATTGGTGAGTACAATGGTAAAATTGAGCTGTCTGTTGATGAATATAACGACAGTTGCACCATTGCCAAAGAATTTAATGTCGCTTATAACCCAGAACACACAGTATTAGAAGTGTTACAACAATCAACGCCTGAAGTCGCTGAAATAACATCTTATATTGTTTCAGCCCCTGCATTAGGTTGTCTTATTGATTATTTAGAAGATGAATTGATTGTTGATTTTGAAGATTAGTCCTCTTCGCTAACACCTTATTTTAAAAAGCTAACAGTTATTGCTGTTAGCTTTTTTTATTAGCTCAATACTTATATAGCCACAATGACTATCCTTAGGCACATAGTTAATGTCTTACAGGTAAATTTATCATTAAAGGTCTTAATTATTATAAATATCAATTGAAGATTAATTTTTGTTCGATACCATAAGACAACCAACTACTCATAATTGCTATCCCATGACAAATAGCATAAGGCAAAGGATGCAGCCCAAAATCTATATCAAACTAGAAGGTATTACTTGGAAAGTGACCACGAATGGCCAATGGCTACCACTGAGTCCATCTGAAACGATTGATATTGAATTACCTTTCATTTGTGAGCACACACATTTTAACGATATTATCAGTATTCATTTTAATGAAAGCGAGATCTTGACGGACTAAGGCTAGCACATTTCCCCTAACTATCACTCAATATTCATACCGTACTCGCTGTTACTACAGCGGGTTTGAGAAAAAATAACATCTAACGCTTTTATATCCACAACGTCTTTATATATCCCAATGATTGATGTAATTAATCTCTTCACAGCACTAATAATGTAGCTAGCTTCTCTATTCACATACCGGCACCTGATATAAAAAGCTCACCTCTTATAATAACCATGACTTTCACATTTTCATGGATAAATTAATGTTAGATTCTGATCTTAAAATATCTCAATGGCGGCAACAACGTAAAAAAGGGCTATTTCATTTTATCATAAGCCATTATTTTTTAGGATGTTTAGGTTTCTTAGGAGGAAAAACACTGGAAAGATTATCATTCTCTGATGATGATTTAGATTTACTGTTCGCCAAAGAATTATTAATCACGTTTATGACTCTTAGCATTATAATTCCATTAGTTGGCTTTTTTTTTTGGTGCTGGAATGAACGTAAATATCATCGCCATAATGAAAAATACAATTCACATACTACCGAAAAAAAATCATGACTAAAAAAGGATTTTAATAATGAATACCCGACAAAAAATTGCTCTCGGACTAGGCTCAGGATTACTTATCGGTTCCGTTGCAACAGTATTGCCCACTTTTCAATTTGGTTGTTTTGTACTCGGATTAATCTTATTCAATTACGTTATTCTTACTAAGAAAAACTAACGTTTAGCAATAACAGCAAATTTATATTGGCACAACAATATCACAGGCATAACGCAGGCAGTAGTCGTAATAATGTCACTTAACGTATGGTACTTCTGATACATCATTAAAGCGGCATAACCCACCATAGAAAGCACCATCCCCCCTCTTAATTTGGGGGTATATACAAGAAAGTAGCCAATAAAAACAAGCGCAATGGCGGTATGGGTACTGTAATCCAAATTAAATGCTGGCCAAATCCCCAACGCATTATCAAAAAACATAACTGCATAAATAAAAGCTGTTGAGAGCAAGACTCCACTCAGCGCGAATAACCCACTTCTCATCCCCTGCTCACGTCCTAATTGCACCATCCTAATAACGCATATAATGACGATCATTGGAGTATAAATATCAGCAACAAAAGCCCATTGTTCAAAAGTCATTATTGGTATTTTCCAAATAAATAATACGTATATTCACATAGATAATGAGGTATTTCATCTGTTTTAAGTGCGAGGTGCGAGGTGCGAGGTGCGAGGTGCGAGGTGCGAGGTGCGAGGTGCGAGGTGCGAGGTGCGAAAATTTAAGTTAACTTTATAGTACCAGTCAAATAATCAAGTTATTTAATAGGGTTGGTTTGGACATTAGTGGATTTGAACCCGCTTTTATTGCACCAATTAAATACATCACTATTTTATTCATACGAAAAAAAGCCAACATCTAAATGTTGGCTTTTTAAGAATTTGGCGGAGAGATAGGGATTTGAACCCTAGATACGCTATAAACGTATGCTGGTTTTCAAGACCAGTGCTTTCAACCGCTCAGCCATCTCTCCATGCGGCGTATAATACAATTCACATTAGCTACTGTAAACTAAAAAACGGTCAACTGATTAATTTTAAAACGTTTTTTAATGTATTTTACCTAACAGATACAGTTAGATAACTAAAACCATTCATCTGTGGTTATTAAATGCACACTTTCTATATTTCTCTTTTAGCGTTGCTATCTTTATTTTCGTTATCTCAGTAGTGATCCGTTATAATAGAAATAGTTATCTCATTATTAGACTGAAAAACACATGGCAAACAAACCAGACTTTACGGAAGAAGAATACCAAGCTTTTGCTCAGCTAATGGATTCCTATAATCGAACCTTTGCAATTTCACTCACCACCCTCCTTTTGTCTATTCTAGGTTTTATTATTGCTGAAACTCAAATAGGTTACGCCATCACTGATACTATTCGATGGGTATTTGGCTTATTGGTTGTATTACCTTTAACGATTACCGTTATTGGCTCAAAACGGGATTTTAATAATTTGGCATTTAGCATGCCAAAAACAATTCTCTATTCAGCACTTAATGCAGTAAGCCTAATTACTATCGTTGCGCTGGTTTTTAACCTTAATTAACACTTCTCATCCTCTCCTCCATTTATTTGATTCCAATAATGAACCGCCAACTCACTGACGGTTCAAAATAAATAAACCACTAATACAATGATAATAAAGAAATAAATTATAACATGCATTTTAAATGACTCTTTTGCGTTGACAGATATTTCTTTGAAGCATAACATGCATTCAAAATACAACTTAAAGCGTTAGAGGAATTTTAAAATGGCTGTTCATGTCAAAAACAATATTACTTGGGTTGGACAACGTGATTGGGAAGTACGTGATTTTCATGGCACAGAATATAAAACAACCCGTGGTACGAGCTATAATAGTTATCTAATTCGTGAAGGCAAGAATGTGCTCATCGATACCGTTGATCACAAATTCACATTAGCTTTCCTACAAAATTTAGAACAAGAAATTGATCTTAACGACATTGATTTTATTGTTATTAACCATGCAGAAGAAGATCATGCTGGTGCGCTAAGTGAATTAATGAGCCGTATTCCTAATACACCTATCTATTGTACTGAAAACGCAATTGACTCAATCGTTGGTCATCACCACCACCCAGAATGGAACTTTAACACCGTAAAAACGGGTGACACGCTTGATATTGGTAATGGTAAAGCATTAGTGTTTGTTGAAACGCCAATGTTGCACTGGCCTGATAGTATGATGACTTACATGACCGAAGATGCAGTTCTATTTAGTAATGATGCTTTTGGTCAACATTACTGTGATGAGCGTTTATTTAATGACGAAGTTGACCAAAACGAATTGCTTGATCAGTGTTTACGTTATTACTCAAATATTTTGACGCCATTTAGCCCACTTGTTACCAATAAGATTAAAGAGGTTCTAAGCTTTAACCTTCCAGTTGATATGGTTGCCACTTCACACGGTGTCATTTGGCGTGATAACCCAACTCAAATTATTGAAAAATATCTTGAATGGGCTAATCAATATCAAGAAAACCGTATCACTATTTTCTATGATTCTATGTCAAATAACACCCGTATGATGGCTGATGCTATTGCCCAAGGGATCACCGAAGAAGATGATCAAGTCATTGTGCGTATTTTCAATGTTGCTCGTCATGATAAAAATGAAATTCTTGCTAATATGTTCCGTTCTAAAGGGGTACTTGTCGGCTCATCAACAATGAATAACGTCATGATGCCTAAAGTTGCTGGCCTACTAGAAGAAATCACAGGCTTACGTTTTAAAAATAAAAAAGCAGGTGCCTTTGGTAGTTACGGTTGGAATGGTGGTGCTGTTGATCGTATTCACGCGCGTTTAACTGATGCTGGTTTCTTCACGACTATTGGTCTTAAAACCAAGTGGCGTCCAGATGGCAAAGCATTACAAGAGTGTCGTGATCATGGTAAAAAAATCGCTAAAGAGTGGGCTCAAAATGAACGCCCTTATGATCATTACACACCTTTCACTACCGAAGTAACGCCAGCAGCAGCAATACAAGTCGCGATTGATGCTCCTGAAATAATCGAACAAGCAAGTGTTGTTGAAGTAGAGCCAACAACAGAGACGGCAGTTAAATGTTGTGCACAAGCTGCAGGTGGCCAGAAAATGTTATGCACGGTTTGTCAGTGGGTTTACGATCCTGCACTTGGTGAACCAAATCAAGATGTTGCCCCTGGTACTGCTTGGGAAGATGTGCCAGATAGTTTCCTATGCCCTGAGTGTGGTATTGGTAAAGAAGTATTTGAACCTATTAACTAAATGAAATGAGAGCTAACAATGTCAAATCCAATTATTGTCATTGGTAGTGGCTTCGCTGCTTACCAATGGGTGAAATCGTTTAGAAAACTGGATCAACATACTGCTATTACTTTAGTGACGGCAGATCAAGGTGCTGATTATTCGAAACCAGAACTAAGCCATGTCTTTAGTCGTAGCCAACAAGCAACAGATCTTATTAAACAAACTGCCGCTGAGTTTGCAGCAGAATATAATATTAAGCTAATAACAAAAACGGCTATTAAAGAAATTAATACCACACAGCAATGGGTGTATTTTAATCAGCAACAATTGCATTATTCTTCATTAATAATTGCCACTGGTGCTACTTCATTTATACCAACATTTGCAGGTAATGCGACAGATAAAATCATCACATTAAATAGTCTGTCTGAATTACAACAAAATCAATCACAAATAAATGCCGCAAAGCATATTACTATTTTAGGTGCGGGTTTAATTGGTACTGAAATCGCGATTGATTTAGCCACCGCTGGTAAACAAATTACATTATGCGATAAAGCCGCTGCCATGATGCCCGCTTTACTGCCAGAATTTATTGCCGCAGAGTTGTATCAAATATTAAGTCAAAAAGAAATAGATCTTCAGCTAAACGCTACCATAAATGAAATTAATTCTGATGGCAAAAAGATGATAATTTCACAGCAAGGTAGAGAAGATATAAATACAGATATCGTTATTGCAGCGATGGGACTAGCACCAAGAATTGATTTAGCAAAACAAGCCGGAATCAGTACTAATCGAGGCATTATAGTTAATAATATGCTACAAACCTCCGCTAATAATGTATACGCTATTGGCGATTGTGCTGAAATCAATGGTAAAATTAGTGCGTTTATTCAACCCATCATGTTATCAGCGATGGCACTGGCTAAAACATTAGCAGGAACACCGACGCCATTATCACTACCACCAATGTTAATTAAAGCAAAAACGCCATGGTTGCCATTAAGTTTAGCGGGGATCACAACCGCTATGGATATCCATTGGCAAGTTGAACGAGATCATGAAGGCTATATTGCAAAGGCACATACAGCAGATCAGACTCTTATTGGATTTATCGCTTCTCATAATAAACAAAAACAAGTATTTGCATTATTAAGACAATTACCGCCTGCATTATAAATGTAATGGCAAGCAGCATTATTGTTGTTTGCCATTTTTATACTTGATATATACTACTTACTATTGTTAATCATCCATTCTATTTTTATAACTATCAAACTTATCTATCGTTGCAATGTAATGACTCAAGCATTTCACCATGAGGTAAACCGTGGTACTCAATATGATAAGATCGCTTATGTTCATCAAGATTATTCTCTAACTTTTTTAACATAAGAAGTGCCGTATTTCGACTACAAAAAAATGCATCGACAAAAGTAAGTAGTTCACCACACTTAAGTTTTATCATACATAATGTCAAGGAAGGTAACTTATCAATCATTTTTTTTATGGAATCACTAGGATCATTACCAATTGCTGTTTTCACATCATAAATATGTATTTCTGGAAATAGTATTGTATCTTTGGCAATTTCTTGTTCAAATAAACTTTCTATAATAAAAGCCGCATCATTAATATGTACGGTTTTTATACATTCATCAAACTCAGATAAATAATTTATTAACTTATTGGGCTCTTTAATGAATGAATTAATACAATCTAATGTATCATGATGGCTATGATTAAAATTTTTCATCATTTTGTCCTTGTATTATTCTTTCTATATTAAATACCTATATTTAATGAATTGATAGTAACTAAAATGGAAATTACCTTTATAAGAAATAAAATATCAACGACACTAGTTGATAATAAAAATTATTTTAGCAATAACAATACATAACCAATATTATCTACTGTGAAGTCTCTATTTGGCTTCACTCTACTGGACTTGAACCAGTGACATCTGAATTAACAGTCCGCTAATCTTCCAATAAAGAAGCACCAACTGAACTAAGAGGGAATTGTATGGTGGTGGATCAAGTATCCGGCACTGTCGCAACCTCAAAACCTAGCACCTAGCACACCAAAATCCAGACGTAAAAAAGCCCGCAATTTCTTGCGGACCTCTCTATTTGGCTTCACTCTACTGGACTTGAACCAATGACATGTGAATTAACAGGCCGCTAAGCTCCCCAATAAAGAGTACCAACTGAACTAAGAAGGAATTATATGATGGTGGGAGTTAGCTTCACACTCTCTCGCATTCTCGAAGCATCAAAATCCAGACGTAAAAAAGCCCGCAATTTCTTGCGGGCCTCTCTATTTGGCTCCCTCTACTGGACTTGAACCAGTGACATACGGATTAACAGTCCGCCGTTCTACCAACTGAACTAAGAAGGAATTATATGGTGGTGGGAGAAGGATTCGAACCTTCGAAGGCAGT
>NZ_PYLV01000014.1:0-104314 GCF_003025475.1 Photobacterium sp. NCIMB 13483 | reverse complement strand
TGGCTTATGAAAGCCGTGGTCGACCACAAAATGTGATGTTTCATTCAGATCAAGGTTGCCACTACACCAGCCTTCAATTCAGGCAGGCATTATGGAAATACCAAATAACTCAAAGTATGAGTCGACGTGGAAATTGTTGGGATAATGCCCCAATGGAACGATTTTTTAGAAGTTTCAAAACGGAGTGGATGCCCAAAGAGTGCTATAACAGTTATGAAGAAGCGGAAAGGGATACGCTCAAATATATATTGCAGCATTACAACACTAAGCGGGGCCATAGTTATAACAACTATTTACCGCCAGTGGTGATGGAAACAGCCGCTTAATTTAAACACCTATAAAGGTGTACAGTTTTACTTGACCACTTCACTTCCTCACCCCTCGAAAACTCGCCCCTGCTGTTACCCCTATCTTCAGCTCTTCCTCGTCTCTAAAAAACTCGTCCCTGCTGTTACCCCTATCTTCAGCTCTTCCTCGTCTCTAAAAAACTCGCCCCTGCTGTTATACCTATCTTCAGCTCTTCCTCGTCTCTAAAAAACTCGTCCCTGCTGTTATACCTATCTTCAGCTCTTCCTCACCCCTCGAAAACTCGCCCCTGCTGTTACCCCTATCTTCAGCTCTTCCTCGCCCCTCGAAAACTCGTCCCTGCTGTTACCTATATTCTACTCACCCGCAAACATATGTTTAATCCATGTTGCGGGCTGATTATCATGGCACTTCGCTTTTAAATCCCCATTGCGATCCCATGCAGGTAACGCAACATTACCATTACAATCAAACCGCAGACTGCCATTTGATGTTCGCTGATACTTAATCGTCGTAATGTAAGGTGGCCAGCCAATATTTAACGGCACCGGTTGACGGCGAGCAAGATAATCAGCATAAACCCGTAATGCACCACTAGAGCCCGTCAAACGCACAGGGGTATTATCATCCCTTCCAACCCATACTACGCCAACCTCGCGACCATCAGCCCCAGCAAACCAACTATCACGGTTATTATCCGTTGTTCCCGTTTTACCCGCTAACTTAGCCGAACTAAATTTACTCTGAAGAAAACGGGCTGTGCCTTGGCTAACCACTTTTTTCATATCATAAGTTGTCAACCAAGCTGCTTGCTCAGGAACCACTTGCTCAATCTTAGACTGATGTTGGTACAGGACTCGTCCTCGACTATCAACAACGGCATCCAAGCTGTATAGCGGCGCTTTACGGCCGTTATTGGTAATACTCTGGAACATTTGTGCAACTTCAAACGGTGATAAACTAAACGCGCCTAATAATATTGAGGGTAAGTGTGGAATCTCATCCCGCTTAACCCCCAGTTTAGCCATGGTGTTAATCACCGTTCCTAACCCGACTTTTAAACCTAAATTTACCGTCGGCACATTTAATGAATGCGCTAAAGCATAATATAACGGCACTTGACCACGAAATTTACGATCATAGTTTCTTGGTCGCCACGATGTGCCCTTACTGCCCTTTAGCACAATGGCACTATCATTTAGTGTTGTCGCCAAAGTAAACTTCTGTGGCTGACTCAACGCTGCTAAATAAACCGCAGGCTTAGCAAGCGAGCCTATTTGACGACTGGCATCCAGCGCACGGTTAAATCCAGCGTAGCCAGGACGGCTACCACCAATCAGTGCTCTTACTGCACCATATTGACGATCAACCACTACCATTGCCGTTTCAACGTTGACACCAGCTTTTTTATTTAACCGTGGCACCATCACCGCAATGGTTTTTTCTGCGGCTTGTTGCGACACTGGATCAAGAGTACTGAAAATACGTAATCCTTTACCTGATTTGTAAATATCACCAACATCTTGTTCTAGTTCACGTTGCAATTGTTGAAAATACGCTGGCTGACGACTGGCTATCTTAGGGGTCTTTTGAATACCTAATGGCTCTGATACGGCTTTTTCATATTCAGCACCTGTAAGGTAATTATTTTTCAGCAGTAACATCAACACTAAATCACGACGTTTCATGGTGCGTTCCGGATGACGCCACGGATTAAATTGTGATGGCCCTTTCACCATTCCAACCAACATCGCGAGTTGATCTGGTCGCAGTTCTTCTAACGGACGCCCAAAATAAAAGCGTGCTGCAAGAGGGAAACCATGCACTTCTTTGGCACCATTCTGCCCAAGATAAATTTCATTTAAATAAGCTTCTAAAATCCGATCTTTACTGTAACGATAATCAATAATAACGGCGATATACGCTTCACGTACTTTGCGCCATAAACTACGTTCACGGCTTAAAAATAAATTTTTCGCTAACTGCTGAGTCAGCGTACTGCCCCCTTGCACGGTATGTCCCGCTTTGAGGTTAACCACCACCGCCCGTAAAATTGCCAGCGGTGACACTCCTTCATGCTGATAAAAATCACGATCTTCGGTTGTTAGCAGTGCATCGATTAATAATGGTGGAAATTGATCCCGCGCCATGAAGATCCGTTGCTCATTACCTGTAAGCCCTAACATCCCTAATAGCTTTGGTTCTATCTTGAGGGTTTTTAATGATTTCTTGGTTGTCAGATCGGTAATGGTAGCCAGAGTGCCGCCTGAAAAAGTCAGCATGACATGTTGTTGCGGCTGCGGATCATCAACAAACTTAAAGGGACGACGCATTAATTCAATGCGGGTTGATGATGCAGAATACTCGCCCATACGCTGGGGCGTTGCTACTTTATGATATTGCAATACATTCAATTCATGGCGAACATCACTTAAGGTCATTGCTTGACCCGCATGTAAGGTCAGCACACGACCATAGACAACCGAAGGTAGATCCCAAATTTGGCCATCCATTTTATTGCGTACCACCGTATCTAAATAGATACCAATAACTAATAAAATAGCGATCACAACCAGCATTATTTTAAAACTTAAACGCCCAAGTTTTCGCAGCCATGGATGAGGCGTGGCGTCTTTTTTAGAAGGCTTTTTTTTTGCGGGCGTTTTTTTTGCTGCTGGTTTTTTAGGAGATGCTTTTTTTGCTGCAGGTTTTAACGCCGCTTTTTTTTTCGAAGGCGAGGGAGTTTTCGCGGGTGTTTTTTTGGGTTGCGACAACTTAATCATAATCAATCAACTACCATCATTCCTATATTTAAGCTGGCAGCAATAACACTGCCCAGCATCATTAATGTAAATTTACCGTAACACTATACCTGATTATATATACAGGTATCGAGCTTGTTTATCGTCATTAAAGGTATTTTTTAATTTTGCGGGTTGGAATATGATTTGCAGGATCATCAGGCCATGGATTATGATTAGTGTGCGATTGTATAGACGATTGACAGTGGTAAAAACACTATCACTTGTAGGTAAAGTCGATTTTAATCATCAAATAGTATTGACTGTTAAATAAGTGAAAAATGTTTGACAACTATTGATAAAACCATCCCTGTGATTGACACGCATCACAACTTCATTTGATAGGTACATAATACTATTATACTGACACTTTTAATCCATATAGAACACCCTTTCCCCTCCCCACTAAAGATCATTTGATTGCTATGGAATAACTCCAATTTTGTTTAGTACAATTTCCGAGCTAGATACATCAGGTTACACCTTAAATTTTGAATATATTCAGGTAACTTTAAGAAACAAAAAGAATGATAAGACCTAACCCGTGAGTTTTCTATGGTTGCAAATATCGAGATTGTTGTGGCTGATTGTTCGAATATATGATGTGATAATATTAAAATATGCATAGCTGCTTGTTCACTGTAATAAGGCTCTTTAGTCTGAATTTATATAACAACAAGCCAATTCAACCCAAGGGTTCACTAGGATAACCGCATGACTTGTCACAATACACCCCCAAAGGATGTAGAAAATCATATTTATACGGTTGAAGTCCTGTAAAAACTATAGTGAGAAAACATATTGTCTACCTTTACATTTGTCGAGCTATTTGCGGGCTGTGGCGGAACTGCTTTAGGCTTAGAAAACGCAGGAATGGAGTGTGTACTTTTAAATGACTTTGACCCACGGGCTTGTGACACACTTAGCTTGAATCGTCCGAATTGGAATGTAGTTACAGGTGATATATCTAATGTTGATTTTTCTACTATCTCAACTAACGTCGATCTCTTGTCTGCTGATTTCCCTGTTCAAGGTTTTTCTGTTGTAGGGAGCAGAACTGAGCTTCAAGGAGTAGAGGAATATGTTCCTTCCCATTTAACTCGTGCTATCAAACAAATATCACCAAAATTGGTCATGCTGCAGAGTGTGCCAGCGCTTTTAATGTTACATCGAGGTGAACGATTAAAAGAGATAAAAAAAGAATTAAGTAATCTTGGGTATGTCCTTTTAGAGCCAAAGGTATTGAACACTCAGGATTATGAAGTTCCATTGAAAAAGAAAAGATTAATTTTGATTGGAGTCAAACAAGACTTATATCATAAAGGCAAATTTAAATGGCCTAAAAAGGGAAGCCGGATAATGACGTTGAAAGACGCCCTTCTCGGTGGCTATATGTTCAACGTTGATGTCCCTCACTCCGAAGGAGCTGAGTTCTCAAAAACAATACAAGATATGATCTCTGAAATACCTCCAGGTAAAAGGGGGCGTGACTTACCAATAGAATTGCAAAAAAAACATAATGGCCGATTCAACGATCTAAGGCGTCTTTCTTGGTTTGAGCCTTGCCCTATACCATACCACCGCTACTTCTCAACTTGTCACCCAGAAAAAGATAGACCCTTGCAAATAAGAGAAGTCGCGAGGGTTTTTACTTACCCCGATCATTGGGATTTCGTTGGCTCAACTTCTCAAATTTATAATCAATTAACTAACTCTTTTCCTAGCCATTTATCGTATCTTTTAGGTAAATCTATTATTGATTTCCTAAGGAAACCTGTAGAAAAAGAAAATGATATTGGGCTAACGGATAGGCTTTTTGAAAGCAGGAACGTTTTTAATACGATGGTTCCAGTTTATGATTTCAAGCCTGACACTTTGGACGAATACATTTATGACGGCCTAAGAATGCTTGCAAAAAATAAAGATAGTTTTATCAGGGACGGTAGGAAAGTTCATAATGAAAATAAGATTAACCAAAACTTGTCTGGGTGTTTAACTCGGTTTGAGATTGATTGTGTTACTGAAGTAGACGGTAATGGGCGATGCGATCTACTTCTAAGTGGTAAAATAGGTCAAGAAGCATTATCTGCAATCATTGAATGTAAAAAAATCCTAGAAACTGATAGTGATATTATATTTGGGAAAAAGTTATCTAGCGCATTAGAGCAGATTGATAGTTATGGTGAAATAAGAAGCAAGCATTCGAAGTATATTGTACTTTACATTATTGACCGAAGCGTTGATGACATACACAAACTCTTTGAAACACTGAAACGTAGTGATGATAGACTAACTTTTAGCAGGGTTCAGTCAGAAGGCAACAGTTATTCGATGTACCGCTTTCGAGATAAAAAAATTGTCGTTCGCACGTTAAGAACAACCGCACCTTCAGAGATGTTTGAAAAATCGGAACTAACTCAACAAATTCATAACGCGCTAAAGTATTCTGATAACCACTCACGCGCTTAAAACCCTAAGTTGCTAGTTCGCTACATTAGACCGGCCCTTTAATGCATCTCTAGCCTCGCTATACAAAGGCTTCACCTAGGTTGAAGACACTCAATGCTGCGTTAGGGTATAATGAATATGCCCTAACCATATATGATCCAAGGTACTTCTATTGCCAAGCCTGCCTATAGATGATGTGCTTCCAGCACTGATTAACCAACTTAATACTAACTCCCAGCTAATTCTGAAAGCTCCCCCAGGGGCTGGAAAGTCAACTCATTTGCCACTTGTATTGTTACAACAAGGAATTGTTGCCGGTAAAATTGTAATGTTAGAGCCTCGTCGGCTTGCAGCAAGGAACATTGCTAGCTACCTTGCATCTCAACTAGGCGAGAACGTTGGCGATACTATTGGCCTCAGAGTTAGAGGGGAAACCAGAGTTAGTAGCCGTACTAAGCTTGAGATTGTTACTGAAGGGGTTATGACTAGAATGCTTCAGCAAGACCCTGAATTGACGGGGATCGACTTGTTGATTTTTGATGAGTTTCACGAGCGTAGCCTAGATGCAGATCTCTCGTTAGCATTAACCTTGGAGGTTCAAGAAGCTCTACGTGATGATCTCAAGGTTTTAGTTATGTCGGCAACACTGGATGCAGAGGCTCTAATAAACTTACTGCCGCAGGCTGGTTATATTGAGTCTGAAGGACGAAGTTATCCAGTGGAGTTGCGTTATAAAAGATTGACCGAAAAAGCGAACTTTATTGGGGCAGTAGCAAAAGAAATTGTAACACTACTATCTCGAGAGTCAGGGTCAATGCTGGTTTTTTTACCAGGGGCTGGAGAAATCCGTCGTTTAGCTGAACAACTCGATGGTCAACTCGATAGTGAGGTTCTGGTATGCCCACTGTATGGTCAGTTAACAGGGGGTCAGCAGCAGCAAGCTATTACAGTCGCGCCTAAAGGTAAGCGAAAGGTTGTGTTGACAACTAATATTGCTGAAACCAGCTTGACTATTGAGGGGATACGGATGGTCGTCGATTGCGGCCTTGAGCGTATAGCTCTATGGGATCCTAAAAGTGGAATAAATCGATTGGAATCGGTGCGAATTGCTCGCTCTTCTGCTGAGCAACGAGCGGGCAGAGCTGGTCGTCTAGAGGCTGGAATCTGTTTACGCCTCTATAGTGAAGATATGTTAGAGCGCCAACCAGCTACACCACAACCAGAAATCTTACGGGCCGATCTTACATCCCTTTTTATGGAGTTAGTACAATGGGGCTGTCAGTCAGCCTCTGATTTACATTGGCTTGATCTCCCACCTACTCCCTCTTTAAAAAAAGCACAAGTCTTATTGGAAATGCTTGGGGCTATCGATGCATCTGGGAAGCTAACTGAAATGGGGATGGCAATACAAAAACTTGGTGTTGCCCCTCGTCATGCCGCAATACTGTTGTTAGCTAAGCAACATGGTGGTTCAGTAGCTACAACGGCTGGAATTTTGGTTGCGTTGCTCGAAGACCCTCCAAGAGGAATTAACAATCCTGACTTGCACTTCCAACTTAGCCTTATCGAAAGTGGTAAATTGCCACGAAACAAAGCTTACCTTCAGAGAGCTAAGCAGCTATTAAATAGATTAGGTGCCACTATCGGAACCCTGAAGATTGATAACGAATGGGTGGCACCACTCCTAGCTGCTGGTTTTCCTGACCGTATTGCACTGTCTCGGGGTAAAGACAGCCGGTACCAGTTAGCTAACGGGCAAGGGGCGATGATGAAGCCAGATGAGCCCCTTGCTGATGAAGAGCTGTTAGTCGTTGCCGATATTGTTAAGACACGACAAGGAGACAGTCGGATCTTCTCAGCCGTTCCAGCGCAACTGGAGAACCTCAAACAAATTCTACCGCATTTGTTTATATGGCGAGAATCATTAGATTGGGATGACAAAAAAGGTCGTTTATTAGCAGAAAAGCATCTTTGTTGTGGAAAGCTAGTGATGGAATGCCAATCAATGGGAGAACCGGATCCCTTAAAGGCTAGCGAAGCTTTGCTAAATGCTGTAATACGCAAAGGTCTCACTGTTTTACCATGGAGCAAAACAGCTCAAGGTCTTCTAGTTCGTGCCCGCTGTGCCGCTGAGTGGTTACCTGAGATGGGGCTTCCAGAGATGGATGATGAATCGTTGCTTTCTGAAGCTAGTGAATGGTTATTGCCTTATATGAACGGAATGAAAACGCTTAAAGCGCTAGATCGACTTGATTTAGTTGCAGCTCTAGAAGCTAGGCTTGGCTGGGATAAGAAACAGAAACTCGATAAGACGCTGCCAACTCACCATACTGTACCAACAGGTTCTCGCTATGCTATACGTTATCAGGAGAACAGTAATCCAGTATTGGCAGTAAAACTACAGGAAATGTTTGGTGAAAAATCCTCGCCGCTGATTGCCAATGGTAAAGTGGCAATAGTATTAGAATTGCTTTCACCAGCTCAAAGGCCATTGCAAATCACAAGTGATTTGGCCGCGTTTTGGGAAGGTGCTTATTGTGAGGTGAGAAAAGAGATGAAAGGTAGATATCCTAAGCATCCTTGGCCTGAAAACCCTGCTAGTCACGTACCTACCAAAAAGATAAAAAAGTATATGTAGTGAGTTGAGCTGATTAAGAGGTACTAGAGTGATATTGAGCCTGACTCAATATAATAGCCTATTGAGGTAATTAACCTTACGCTCATTCATTTGAGATGCTAGTAATGTACTCAAGCAGCATATTTCTTTTTTCTATCGATAACTTTGAGATGGCAATAGCCAAATCAGCAGAACTTTCATCTTCACATAAGAAGTAATTTAAAGGTACGCCTAGTGCATCAGCCATTTTCTTTAATGTGCTGATGTCAGGTGTATGCCGACCTTTTTCATAGTGGTTCATTCGACCACTTGCAGAGCTTTCATCCATACCAATTATCACTCCTAAATTCTTTTGAGTAATACCAGCACGTTTACGGGCTTGCTTGAGTCGGGTTGGGATTGGGTTGTATTCCACAGAGCGTTCATTCTAAAAACCTTCGATAACTTAGATTGTCTAAGTTTTACTGATTTCTGTATACTTAGCAATCCTAAGTTTATTGAGCATTATGAGCAGTACATGAAACGTTCTACAAAAATCAGTGCAGAAATGCACAAGCTATTGATTGAAAAAAGAATGGATGGTTTTTCAGTTATTGAATTAAGAGACGCGTTTGTGTCTATAGATGATTCTTATGTTGACTTGGATGATGCTCGTCGTAGGATTTACCGACAAATCTTACGCTTTATGAAGAACAATTGGCTTCGTAACGAGGGGAGTGGCCAACAAAAAAGGTACTTTCAGACAGACCTTTTTAAAACTCTTTTGGTTACACCGAAGCAAGAATCTGTTGATGTTGATATAGCTTTAAGCCCTGACTATTCAGTATTAAGCCATGAGCGTAATCAGTACAAAGGTGAATTGGAGATTGTGCTTGGAGAGATTGAAGAGTACCAATCTCTTAATCGTCGCTTCCCTGAATTAGAACCCAAGTTAATCCCACTTCTTGATAAAGCAAAAGAGCATTCTGCGCATCTACTTGGAAAGGTAAACGGATTAACAAACGTTCTTCAAACCCTCTCTGAAGGCAAACAAACGTGCTAAGAAAATGGCAGCAAGAGTGCTCAGAAAGAGCCTTGGAAAAATATAAAGCGAACTGCTCCCACTTCTTTTGCCAAGCAACGCCAGGGGCGGGAAAAACCGTACTTGCAGCAACGGTTGCTTCAAGATTATTGCGAGGTGATATGGTCGATCTTGTTCTGTGTTTTTCACCGTCTTTAACCGTTTCAGATGGTATAAAAAAAACCTTTTCACACACTCTTAATTGTACTTTTAACGGTGGATTAGGTTCCATTGGGCAATCCCTCACTTACCAATCCATTCAATTTCTTAATGATGAATTTTGGCAAACTCTCAGTAATCATCGCGTGTTTGTGGTCTTTGATGAGATACACCATTGCTCGGGTTCAGAGATCGAAAATGCAAATGTTTGGGGGCAACAAGTACTCACAAAGATTCAAGGGCTAGCAACCTACACATTGGCTATGTCAGGAACTCCGTGGCGCTCAGATGCCTTACCTATCGTGATGAGTGAATACAGTACTCCTGATGGGCAACTTCTTGTTGATTACCAATATACCTTGAAGCAAGCTATTGCTGACAAGGTTTGCAGATCTCCGAACTTGGTTCTAGTTGATAACGAACACCTCTCAGTAACCAGTGATGAAAAAGTAGAATCGTTTTCATCCATACTCGAAATGATTAAGCAGACTAAAACGTCTTATCAAAGTGTTATACATAACCAAGAAGCGATGGAGTACCTACTTGGACTCGGCTGTAAAAAGCTCGCAGAAATCCGCACTCAATCCCCAACTGCAGGAGGTTTAGTTGTTGCTTCATCCGTTCAACATGCGCAAACAATTAAAAAGATACTCTCTCAAAAGTACGCTCAAACAGTCTCAATAGTCACTTATCGCCACGAAGAACCTTTAGCAGAAATAGAACGTTATCGCCAAAGTGATGCTCAATGGATTGTCAGCGTTGGAATGATTAGTGAGGGTACTGATATTCCTAGGCTTCAAGTTTGTTGCCATATGAGCTCTGTTAAAACTGAGCTGTATTTTAGACAGGTTCTTGGGCGTATTCTTAGAGTTAATGGGCCAGTAAACCAACACGCGTGGCTATTTACTTTTGCAGAGCAAAGCCTGATAGAGTTTTCAGAGCGGATTGAACAAGACATTCCTGAATCTTGCATGTTTGCAAAAATAGATAGCTTGATAGAGTTTGAAATAGGATCTCAACGTGCTCATTCAAGTGATAATCGCTTCCTAGAAGACCGAGATGAAGTGAATTTAAAGTTGAATTGGAGTGTTACTATCGGCGCAGGTTCCAATTCAACTGCATCTCTTAGTGCATTCGACGAACTTCGATTGGGAACTTTTAAGCAGCGCGTAATTTCAGCCTTTCTAGCCGCTTCGTAGTTTAAAAATGATCTCTGCACTCTAGTTAATCCATTATTTCAGTTACAATATCGTCAACTTAACTATATGTAACTGAACTCCCATGGTCGAACAGCATCAACAAGAACTAAAGAAACAGCTTTGGAACATCGCGAACACCCTTCGAGGCAACATGTCTGCCGATGATTTTCGTGATTACATCCTTGGCCTAATCTTCTACAAATACCTATCGGATAAGCTAAACAGCTACGCTGATGAATTACTTTCAGAAGACGGTATTCAATTCGCTAAAATTGATGAGAAGAGCGAAGAAGGCCAAGAATACCTAGAAGCAGTTCAAGAAGAAACGTTAGACAAGCTAGGTTACTTTTTCAAACCATCTGAGCTATTTCATGTAGTTGCTGAAGCTGGCGCTAATGGTGAGTTCATTCTAGATGATGTACGCGATGTTCTTAATGACATCGAGCAAAGCACGATGGGCGCTGACAGTGCTGATGACTTCAATGGCCTATTTGATGAGCTAGACCTAACATCAAACAAGCTAGGTAAAACGCCAGATGCTCGTAATAAGCTGATTGCTAAAGTGCTGGAGCACCTAGATAACATCGACTTTCACTTAGAAAACAGTGAAATTGATATTCTTGGTGATGCTTACGAGTATCTAATTGGCATGTTCGCCAGTGGTGCCGGTAAAAAAGCCGGCGAGTTCTATACGCCGCAAATGGTTTCTAAGCTGCTAGCTAAGCTTGTAACGCTCGATAACCCAAATCTAAAATCAGTTTATGACCCAACGTGTGGTTCTGGTTCATTGCTATTACGTGTTGCCAAAGAGGCCAACAACCCAGACTTAAAATTCTACGGGCAAGAGCAAAACCCAAGCACTTATAACTTAGCTCGTATGAACATGATCATGCACGATGTTCACTACAATCGTTTCGATATTCAGAATGACGATACGTTAGAAGCTCCAGCACATATTGAGCAACGCTTTAGTGCGGTAGTGGCCAACCCTCCATTCTCTGCTGGTTGGTCAGCTAACCCTTTACACCTAAACAATGAGCGTTTTTCTGACTACGGTAAGCTTGCACCTAAATCTAAAGCGGATTTTGCTTTTGTTCAGCACATGGTTCATCAACTTGATGATGGAGGAACGATGGCTGTGGTATTGCCTCACGGTGTGTTGTTCCGCGGCGCGGCAGAAGGGCATATTCGGAAGCATCTAATCAAAGAGAAAAACTATCTGGATATGGTGATTGGTTTACCTGCCAATATATTCTTTGGAACCTCTATCCCAACTTGTGTGCTGGTGTTGAAAAAGAGTCGTAAAGCATACGATGACGTGTTCTTCATTGATGCCAGTAACCATTTTGAGAAAGGTACTAACAACAACGTAATGCGTGAGGGAGACTTACAGCGCATTCTTAGTGCTGTTACTAATCGTCAATCCATCGATAAGTTTGCTTTTGCAGCAACACCTTCAGATTTAAAAGATAATGATTACAACCTAAACATCTCTCGCTACGTTGATACTTTTGAAGATGATGACGATGTCAATTTAGCGGAAGTATCAAAGTTACTAATAAAAAATGACCGAGCGATGTTAGAAACTGACAATATCATCGTTGGGTATTGTGCCGAGTTAGGTATTGATGTTCCGTTTGAGGTGGTGAAGTGAATAAGCCAAAATCACCAAGACTAAGATTTCCAAATATTAGCAAAGATCTAACTGCAAATTCTCTTAATGAGCTAAGTCTTTTAGTCACTAGTGGTTCTAGAGATTGGGCTCAATTTTATTCAATTTCAGGGGCAAAGTTTATTCGGATGACGAACCTTCGAAGAGGGAGTCCTGTTCTTGATCTTGATCTTGAAGAGTTAAAATATGTATGTGTCCCGAAAACCAGCAGGGATGGATTTAGAACTAAGCTAGAACATGGTGACGTTTTAGTTTCTATTACGGCTGAATTAGGAAAAATAGGGTTAGTACCTAAAGATATTGGTGATGCCTATATTAATCAGCATGTAGCGTTAGTTAGGCCTAAAAAGTCAGAACTTTGTGGTTTTTTAGCTCATTACTTAACAGCACCTCAAACACATAAAAGACTGAATAGATTAAATGATTCAGGAGCTAAATCAGGACTAAATTTAAGTACTTTGAAAGCTTTTCCGGTTTACAGTCCTGAAACTGATGAATGTAGGAAAATCGCTGACTTCTTAACTTCTGTTGATACCAAAATCAACCAATTGACAGAAAGCTATCGTCTACTTAAAGAGTATAAAAAAGGTGTGATGCAGCAAATTTTCAGTCAGAAGGTTCGTTTCAAAGATGAAGATGGTAAGGCGTTTCCTGAGTGGAAGGAGTATGCATTAAAAGAAATATTACTTTTACAGTCAGATTTTTTAAGCATGGACGATGAAGAAACCTATGAGCTTATAACGGTTAAGCGTGGGTTTGGTGGTGTGAAAAGTCGCGGACATTTCAAAGGTAAAGATGTACTTGTGAAGAACCAATTTACTATTCATGAAAATGAGTTCGTCATTTCGAAACGACAAATTGTACATGGTGCTTGTGGGCTAGTGCCTTCAGAGCTTGATGGCGCTATTGTTTCAAATGAATACAATGTATTCCGTCCAGTTGAAGAGCTTTTAGATATCGAATATTTCAATCGATTCACAACGACTCCTTTTATGCGTAGAGCGTTCTTCACCAATAGTGATGGTGTTCATATTGAAAAGTTGCTTTTCAAAACTCAAGGTTGGTTGAAAACTAGAGTTCATATTCCTTGTTTGGAGGAGCAGCAAAAGATTACTCAGTTCCTACAGGCTATCGATGTCAAAATCAAAGCCATCGCAGAACAAATAGAGCAAACCAAACAATTTAAGAAAGGCTTACTTCAACAGATGTTTGTGTAACTTCTATATGCATAGCCCTATCAGTTAGGGCTTTACATAAAGGCACTCAAGGAAAGTAAATCGTCACATGGCTTATCAATCAGAACAACAATTAGAAGACAATGTAATTGCTCAGCTTGGCACTCAAGGTTTTGAGGCTGTTACCTTAAAAGATAATACAGCGCTTGAAGCGAACCTAAAGGCGCAACTTGAGAAAGTGAATGAATGTACGCTTTCAGACACCGAGTTTCGTCAGGTATTGGGCAAGCTAGAGAAAGGTAACATCTTCACCAAAGCGAAGACGTTACGAGATCAGCTTGATGTTACCTTGGATGATGGCGATAGCCGACATTTAACGTTGTTGTTTGATGATGCCAGTAAAAACACCTTTCAGGTTGCCCAGCAAATTACAGTTAAGGGTATCTATACCAACCGTTATGACGTGACGGTATTGGTGAATGGTTTTCCTCTTATTCAAATTGAGCTTAAACGCCGTGGTGTTGAGTTAAAAGAGGCGTTTAATCAAGTTAAGCGCTACCAAAAGCACTCGTATCATGCCAACCACGGCCTGTTCAATTTCATCCAGTTGTTCGTTATCTCTAATGGGGTGAACACCCAGTACTTCTCTAACAATAGCGATATGTCAGCTAAGCAAACATTTGACTGGACGGATTTTGATAATAAGAGAATCAGCCAGCTCCCGAGCTTTGCTAGTGCTTTCCTAACAACGTCGCACCTAACGGACATGTTGACGAAATACATCGTTTTGAACGAGACAGGTAAGTTCTTAATGGTGCTGCGCCCGTATCAGTTCTATGCAGTGGAAGAGATCATTAAGCAAGTCAAAACTACAGACTTGAACGGTTACATATGGCACACCACCGGTTCAGGTAAAACGTTGACGTCTTTTAAAGCGGCGCAGATTATGACTTCATTAAGTGAAGTCGATAAAGTCGTTTTTGTTGTTGACCGTAAAGATCTCGATTACCAAACAGCGTTAGAGTTTAATGCCTTTGCCAAAGGTTGTGTCGATAGTACAGACAATACCAATATGCTGTTTCATCAGTTAATCGATAAGCCAATTAAAGGTAAAAAGATTAACGAAAACCGCAACAGTAAACTTGTCGTTACGACACTGCAAAAGCTCAATAATGTGGTGACTAAAAAGCGTTACCTAAATGAGATGGAAGCGCTACAAGATAAACGTATTGTTTTTATCTTCGATGAGTGTCACCGCAGCCAGTTTGGTGATACGCACCAGAACATCACAGAGTTCTTCAAGGGGGCTCAGCTGTTTGGTTTTACGGGTACCCCAATCTTTGCTAAAAACGCAGTGGCTAAAAAATCCATTAAGAAAACCACAAAAGACCTTTTTGGTGAATGCTTACACCCTTATGTGATTGTTGATGCAATTCGTGACAACAACGTTCTGAAGTTTGCCATTGAGTATGTGGGTCGTTATCAGTACAAAGATGGTTCGAACAACAATCTTGATATTGAAGTTGAAGATATAGACACTAAAGAGCTTCTAAGCTCTCCTGCGCGTCTTGATAAGATTACCGACTACATTATTGCTCATCACCGAAGAAAGACGCACAGTCGCGATTACAACGCGATGTTCTGTGTATCTGGTGTGCCTGAGTTGGTCCAGTACTATGAACTGCTTGCTAAGAAGAAAGCGGAAGGCAAGCACAACCTTAAAGTAGCGACCATCTTTAGCTATGAAGCCAATGAAGAGGAAGAGTACGAGCTAGGTAAGGGTGATGCAGTAGAGCTTCAAGAAGCCGCAGCGAAGTATCTTAATGATGGAGACGCTGTAAAACTGCACAGCCGAGATAAGCTTGAGTCTTTCATCGGCGACTACAACAAGATGTTCGGCACAAGCTACACAACCAAAGATAGCGAGTCTTTCTATAACTACTACAAGAACATCTCTAAACGAGTGAAAGCCAAAGAGATCGATATTCTTCTTGTCGTAAACATGTTCTTGACGGGTTTTGACGCGCCAAAACTTAATACGTTATATGTCGATAAGAACCTAAAGAATCACGGACTCATTCAAGCATTCTCGCGAACTAACCGCTTGTTAGATGAAACTAAATCTCACGGTAATGTGGTCTGTTTCCGCAACCTGAAGAAAGCAGCAGATGATGCATTTACGTTGTTCTCTAACAAGCAGCCGAATGAATCTATCGTTATACCGCCATTTGAAGACCTGTTAGCAGACTTTGATAAAGCTTATGAAGCGTTAATGGCAATCACACCAACAGTTGATTCAGTTGATAGCCTTCCTGATGAAGAGGCTCAAGCTCTGTTTGTTAGGCAGTTCCGCGAGTTGATGCGTCTCAAAAATATGCTGGGTAATTTCGCTGATTTCGATATGGCCTCGACTGCAATGAGCGATCAAGAGTTTCAGGACTTCACCAGCAAATATGCCGATTTAAATCGCCAGTTACGTGAGAACTCAACCAAAGAGAAAGTATCAATACTTGATGACGTCGATTTTGAGCTTGAGTTGATGCACCGTGATGAAGTCAATGTTGGCTACATTCTTCACTTACTACGTGAACTGCACGAAGAAGAGAGTACGGACGAGAAAGAGCGTAAGCGTCAGGTAATCGCAAACTTGATTGGCTCAGACCCAACGTTACTCAGCAAGAAGGCTCTAATCGAGAAGTTCATGAATGACCATCTTGATGGAATTCCTGCTCACGCTGATGTTGAAGAAGAATTTGAATTCTTCTGGGAAAAAGAGAAACGTGAAGCTTTAGAGAGCATGACAACAGAAGAAAACTTAGATACTGATAAGCTAGAAATCTTGGTGAACCGTTATGAGCTTAGCGAAGAGATGCCACTACGAGATGACTTCGCCAGAACATTGCAAACCAAACCGACGATACTGCAACGTAAGAAGATTGTTGGCCGCTTGACTGAGAAGTTCAAAGGGTTTGTTGATACGTTTATTGGTGGGTTTTAGATATGACGGAAACAATAAAAGATATTTGGGGATCGATTACCAATAACATCAATAGTCGCTTAGCTAGTCCATTTTTCGGTGCCTTTTTGGTGTCTTGGGTACTATGTAATTGGGATAAACTAGCTTTGCTTTTCTTTGGAATGCAAAGTGTAGACTCTCGTATATCAGTGTTTCAAGATTCAATTGCATGGATTTCTATCGGGCATGAAAATTCCGTCAGCACAATATGGTGGCCGTTAGCTATCTCAAGTATCTATATGTTTTTAAGTCCTTATTTACATATAGCTATCCAACAGGTTCAAAAGCATAGTGCAGGTTTGAGGTATTCTCTGACTGTTGATCAGGATGTCGATAAAGAAGATGCTAGGGGTCGTTTAGTTAAGGCCAAAGCA
Organism: Photobacterium sp. NCIMB 13483; assembly: GCF_003025475.1. Taxonomy (NCBI): domain Bacteria; kingdom Pseudomonadati; phylum Pseudomonadota; class Gammaproteobacteria; order Vibrionales; family Vibrionaceae; genus Photobacterium; species Photobacterium sp. NCIMB 13483. The sequence goes on along the minus strand of NZ_PYLV01000014.1, from coordinate 87,487 downwards.
AAAGCCAATTTACAGAACAAAGTTGCGGAAGATGAAGTTCGTGCTGAGATAGAAAACTCAGTTGCGGAGACCAAAAAATTGCAAGAAGATGCAGCCGCCGCAGAAGCTAGAAAGAACCTCATTCAAGAGAAGTACCTTGAGGCAAAAGAAAAAGTTAAGGAACTGAAGTTAGCCAATGAGGTGTTGGCTCGAAAAGAAGCTAAAAAGCTTCAAGATGCAGAGAAGGCGACATTCGCTTTCGATTTATCGAAAGCTGAGCATGAAAATGAACTTCTTACTCTGCGACTCCCTCTAGCTTACCAATATATGAATACTCTTTCGGATAGCTTGAATGATGATGAAAAGCGGTACTCGTTATTCCATTTGTCAGAAATCATAGCTGCAACCTTCGGCTATCAAAGTTTTGAACAATTGATCAAAGATGAATCATTCACAGCCAAGAACATAAAAAAGATAAAGTATCTCTCGTACGACTCGGAAACTTTATTTGATTGTTTGAATAATATAATCGAATCAGAAAATGAAGAAGATTATGACTCAAGCTGGTTGTTCGAACATATCCAAATGACTTTGGATCAGTATTCATTGCAGCTCCAAGATATAGATAGCGTTGCTGAGAGGGCTATTGAAGAGCTTTGGGATGCAGGTTTGATAGATGATTTTATGAATAATGACTCGGTCAGTTCTGAAACTAGTATCACTAATGTTGATTGTTTTGATCAACTAGATGATTTAGAAACAAAATCTCATAGGTGGGTAAAGAACGAAGGCCTATACATAAGTTATTCATGTACTTTATCGGGAGATAACCACCCTGATAAACCATTTTCTGGAAATTCAGTTCATATCGACTTTGAAGTCAAGCATGCGTTAGTAATTGGTGAGGCTGGACTAAGTACATTTGAATTACATGATGTTAACGCTCGTCTGGAAGATTATTCAGATGGTAGTGATTGGGATTTTAGTGGCACGAACCCTGTCCCTGCTTCTGCTGACGCTGAGTTTTGAATCTTGTAGCTCTACGGTAGGTTGAAGGTAAATAGGCTAATCAATGAGGGGAGTGGCTAATGCTCTCGGCCCTTCCTCTATCGGTCTCAGATAATATTTTCAGTCTTAATTTACAGGTCTCTCATTCTAGCCACTTTATTCGATTTGTAGAGTTGCTTTTCTAAATCCTTAACTTTAGTAACAAGTAACAACTCTCGCGTTAGAGACTGCTCTAGAAGCACCCTAACCCTTTCGAGCTCTTCTTTGTAGTTATTAGCCTTGCGACTTTCACGTCTTACTATTTCAGCTTTTGACAAGGTTGTCTTTTTGCTTTCTTCTTTGAAAGCATCAATCTGGGAAATAATTCCTTGGTGGTTTAGACGCTTCCTCTTCAAATATCCACTATCAAAACCAGCCTCTTGGGATACGATTGAAGGGGTTACTTTATCTGGCGTAATACCGATAAACTTAACAATATTTGGTTTACCATTTTTAAGACGTTCAAATGCTTCATAACATACTTCCACACCACTCTTAGCTATCAATTCTATTCCTCCTTCAATGCAAGGTGTTCACGACCTATAGCGTATTTTTTATAGCGTAATAACTCCTCCAGTTCTGACTTTGTGGATAAATACTCAACAGAACCTGGTTCGTAGCAGTGCAACTCTCTCCTCGTTGAAGCGATTAAATTTTCAACATTACTCGATGCTATAACTGCACATTTACTGCTAAGGCAATCTGCAAACTCTCCCAAAATTGAGCACTCACAAGTTTCCCTATTAGTACAACCACCAAGTAACGTCTTTCTGTAGCTCATCTCCCCACTATGAACTCTGTTGGCAGTTTCTTCCTTAAACTCCTCAACTAAGACTTCTCCATTTTTCAGCTTCCCTCTTTCCCTCTCAATATACCCACCAGTTTTACCATGTAAGCTCACACTATCATCTAAAAGGTCAGCAAGTAGAGCCTCTGCTGTAGCAAGTGACATTCCAATCTGAACCTCATACGCAACGTGACTTAATGGAAGCACGTATTTTCTTTCTTTTACATCATAGTGACCAAAGATAGTTTTAACGTTCTCATTATTACGACTGTAGTATTTCGACATCTCTTGTGAAAGATGTTTGAACTGCCTCATGAGAGTTGGGAGTGATACAAAACCACTATTCACAGCATAAAATGCAAGAGATCGTCTAAATTGATGAGTAGTTAGTGGCCACCTTTGTCCACACTGAAAAGTTGAATCTAGTGAGAAATCTCGGGTCGGGTCACTAGCTTGCAATACATCATAATCTTCTTCTCTTATCTTGAACTGTGGTTTATTGCAAAACTGTTTTGCTGTTTCTTTGAAAATTGTCACCTCTACTCTGTCTTTTTCAAAGTGGTTTTTCATGAATATCTTTACCGTACTAATTAGTAGAGGGCACTCTTCAGTGTCTAGGCTGACCATAGATGCATAGCCTCTAACGATCCTACGAAGTACAGTTATCGCATCCACAACTATAGGGTGAGCCAACCACGAGTCTTCTTTCTTATATCCCGTAAACTTAGTGGTTGTCGACAATAGCTCTACATAATTACCAGGAACCAATACGTTTCCACTATCACCTAATATAGGCTTATCTAGGGTTAGTTTAGAAACACAGTCATACTTTAATCTATTCACTTCGTCATTTCGCATTCCTGTGTATAGATGGATAAGTGATTTCATTTCGTACTGAATTCGAGCCAAGGCCCCGACAAGCTTTGCTCTGCCATTAATTTTGTAATCTGGATGCAAAAAAACATCCTGCAAATCATGATCAACAATCGCCTCCTGGATGGTTGGCCTAATAATAGGGTTTACAATCCCTTGAGCACGTTGCTGTTTTTTCTGCCCTTTTTTGTTTATGCCATAAAATGGGTCGGAAAATTCTTTGATAAAAAACTCTAACCTTTCTGTCTTAGCCTTGAGATATCCTACTCTTTCTGTCAAAAAGTTGATCATCTCAAGATATATTCTTGTCGGGATCAACGGGTGCTGATTATGCTCGCATTTTTCATGCAAGTTGGAGTCATTAACAACTTTATAACCAAGACGTTCTTCACCGATGATATTAAGATGCCCCAAAAGCGCATGGACTTTCTGCCTTCTGCGTTTATTTTCCAAGGTTTTAGCATAAGCAGCTAAATACCACTTATTTGAAAAAAGCTCTGACAAACTCAGACGCCCAAGCAAACGGTTTTCCCCGCTATCTATACAGAATTGTGCAGCATGCATTATGATGTAGTAATAATGCATCAGTGTTGTAATAGATAGAGAACCATTAGCACCTGACCTTACGTGATATAAAAGACAAAAGAGAACCTGCTTAATCTCATTAATTAGCTTTATATCTTTTTCAAGATTGTTGATTCCCATCAATGAACCAAAGCTCATTTTACAGTTTCCGGTAGCTGCCAGCCGGTAAGGTTTAAAGTTCCAGTCCATCGATCCGTAATAAGCCGTAACCACATTTTTTTTGTCACGACATAGAACAAAATCATCAGGAACATTATTGACTAGTGAAAGGGTGAACACATCCGGCGCATTACACTCCTCAACATTAGAACCCTCAGTACCTAGCGCTTGAAGATAACAACGATTCAATATTATTTTTTCCATAAACCCTCCAACTCTTGGTTCTCAAGAAAGATCAAACCTAGAGCTTCATATCGCTGAAGGCGATTCTCCCAGTAAGGAGTTAGCTCCCCAAGTTTAAATACCTGTTCACCAATTTTATCTACTTTTTCACAGCCAATTTGGGATTTCATTTTAATTTGTAAGAGTATCTGCCTTACTCTTGCGGACAGCATCAAAAAAAGCTCATTAGCCTTACCTGTATCTGTAACACTATTTAGAACACCTGTGACAATATAAAGCAGGCTAAACAACTTATGGATATCTTCATCCTCATTGGCATGACAAATATAGTGGGTACAAAAAAGACATCCATACTGTTTTCTACAGTCAGGTTCTATAGGTGGCGACTCAATCGCTGGTTGTGGGTTCTGGTAATCATCACAATGGCCAGCAGCAATTGGTTTGTGAGCGCAACTTTGTTCTGATTCTACATCCTGTATATGCTTCGATGCTTCATGAGCAGCCTCCCAATAGCTTGTGAGCTCATCCCTTGCTTTTTCCGGCGACACCTCCATATAGCTGCGTTCATTTGTTTCTTCTGAGTGATTTAATACATCCGCCACTGTTTTACGATCAATATCTGGTTGCTCATGTAGAAAAAGGCTTTTCGTTTTTCTAAACTGGCGAGCTGTCAGCATTTCAAAATTTTCGGGCATGAATATACCGATGATTTTACGACGCTGAAAGCTCCTTATCGCAGACTCACATACTGGCACAGGTACCCACGATTTAACTTGCAATCCAAAAAACAAAAAACTCTCTTTCCTTCCATCCAGTACCCACTCTCTTAATTTCAAGTACTGTCTAAAAAGCGAAACGGATCCGGATGCCAAATCGTATTGGACAATTCTCCCTGCGGCCCTGAACTTAATAGCTCGATAACTCTTGCTAATCACTGACTTTTCAAATTCTAATTGTCCATCAAACTTTAACTGAGCGATTTCACTTGCATATGCGCCTGTCAACATCATAAACAACATCTGATAAGACTGCATAGCGGTGGCGGCAAAAGCTCGACGGCACTTTGCGCGAGGATCTAAGTTTGCATCTTGAAGCCGTTTAGTTGTGCGTTTTAAGTTCTCCCTTAATTCCGCCTCTTTCTTTTCTGGGCACTTTTTAAAATACTCTTGCTCTGTTACCAACCTGCCTAGCTCATGGTTATAAGCATAAGTAGGACGGTTACAATAGGGTGTCACTCTATGTGTAGCGTATGGAAATAAATAGGTCGTGTAGTCAGGTAGTCTCAACAAAAAGGGCAAATCTTTCTCTTTAACAAGAAGACTCGTCAGCTCTTCAGCCAGCGACTTATATATATTGTAAGCATACTTTAACTCTTTTCGTTCGCGAGGTGCTGTAACAATTACATCTCCAACAAACTTCACAGTATTTGCAACCATAAAGTCAGCGGCCTGTTTTCCGTGAGCTACCTGAATAATAAAAGCAATGTTTACTTGAGTTATTTCAGCCTGTCTCGGTGTGAGTAGATTGCTATTAATCTTATGTTTTAGTTCTTTTGATACTTCTCTGTACGCGACCTCTGATTGTTCAGTGTCCTTCAAAAACGAAGCCGAAAACGCCCGATCGTCTATATAATTAAAAGCTCTCCGGACTCTTCCAATAATAGCCACCACAGAGGTCTCTTGATATCCAGATGTGACGATATACTCTATGAGATTGCGCAAAAAAACTCGACGATGCTTTATCAATGATTCTTCTATAACAAGGTAAGGATTATTAGCACTGTGATTCTGTCCTTGGACGAATTTTCTCTTAACATAGGCAATTGCGCCCAAGTCCACAGGTTGTTTCTTGCCAGCTTTCGACAAAGAAACAGTGATTTTTTCTGGATGTAGATAGTCTTTTTCTACTAAATCACGCAACGTAACTATTACAGTTTCTCGTACAACATAATTCGCATGAGACACTACACTACTCCCGAATCGATACCATATAAATCAAAGACACGTTCTTCATACTTCTGTTGAGCCGCTAACCTATCATCAACCGAATCAAACAACTTTAAGTAATGCTCGGTTGTTGAACGATCTGAATGATGTAATCGCTTTTGCACCATAGAAACAATATCCCCGTCAGTAATAATACCTTTGGCTGAAAGCGGCTGAAGAAAACGATAATAACGCAGAGCGAAGGTTGCTCGTAACCAGTGAAATGTAAAATCCGTTGGAAATATTTCGCCAGAATATTTCAGTAGCTTCTTTTTCATGTAATTGGTATTACGTCCTTGAGGTCTACTTTTCTTCATCTTATATCTAGGATCTGTCTTAGCCATATAATGAGGCTCCCCTTCAGGAGAAAGGAATATATACATATCCTCTTCATATAAATCGTCACCATTTTTAGATACAAACTTATTACGCCGATCTTTAGCTTTTTGGCACTTTGTATATACACAGATTTGTTCTGCTAATGCCCTTGGAAAATACAGTACTTGTGGCTTATTAAATTTAGTATCAATACCAGTACCTGGGCCAGCATTGAGCTTATACGTCCCATCAGGCAAGAGTTTATCCGGTGTGAATGCATTTAAGTGTTTCATTCGCATTGTTAGAATAGTCTGCTTTCTTGCGCCTGTATGCATGGCGATATAGTGCATAAGACGTTCATCAACTGAAAAAGCTTTAGTCTGTAAAACTTTCAGTAAATCTTCCAACTCAGTATCTCGAAGAGGCCGCAGTTCTTCGCCGTACTCTCTAACAAAACCAATACGTACAGGGTTGGGTTGACGACTAACAGCTAAACTCTGCCCACGCTTTTCAATATTAATCCCATAACTTCTTCCATATGAGTTTTTAGTAAAAGCCCGCACAGACTCAACAGTGTCAACTCTTTCAAGGTCTATTAAAGAACTTGGCTCCTCAGAAAGATACTTATAAAAGTCATAAATAACCTTTGTTCGTTTGTTCAGATTGGCGCGTTTGATATCACCGTTATTTACCTGTTGTAATAACTCGAAAAAGTATATGTAAGTAGGTCGTGCAGGCTTACGACCAGAGAAATTCATAAGGTCTATATTTTTATGATCGCAGAATATCTTGTAGTCGAGCAGCATACTCGCTCTTTGTCGTAACGCATCTGAAACGGTATATCCCTTTTTGTTCTCAGTGGCTGAGGAGAATAAAAAAAGGTTGGCCTCGACCCAGGGCGAGCCGTCAAGGTTTAACAGGAAAGGAAATAAATAGATGTCGTGCCTTGCATCTAAAGCCAAGTGAGGGGTCAAAAAATATGTTTCCTTACCTCCACATGACCTACTAATCGATTGTTTACTGACTGGTGTTGAGCTTATTTCTGCGTAGGTATTTTCGACATGACGAATGAGTATGATCCTTTCTTTCTTAGACAGTTCCATGCGCAACCTCCCCTATGCAAAACACACTGACCTGTCAATCATTGTATATCACACACGCAGTGTCAATATTGAAGATCCCAATTGCGCTTGGGATAACGCCCTTTCATTTCTTTTTGAACTTCCTTGTATGATCCCGACCAAAAACCCGCTAAATCTTGCGTGATCTGCAATGGTCGTTGCGCTGGTGATAACAACTCCAGCACTAAAGCCACTTTACCGTTAGCGATAGTCGGCGTTGTTGGCTCACCAAACATTTCTTGTAACTTAACCGCCAACACGGGTTGTTGCTGTTCTTGATAACGGATCGTTATATTTGATCCCGTTGGCACTTGATAATGGGTTGGCAATAATTGATCGAGTTGTTGTTTATTATTCCAACCAAGATAAGCTTCTAGTGCCATCGCCATATTGACTTTTTGTAAGCCTTTTAACGTCGTAATCCCGTTTAGATAAGGCAATAACCATTGTTCCGCATTAAAGAGTAAACTCGCCTCGTCTAACGCTGGCAAACCAAGTTCAGGTAACCATTGATTGGCACAACGACCACGAATCAATAATGCATTGGCTTTTTCTGTCCAATGTAAAACACTCAATCCTTTACGTTTAACTGCGTTGAGTAATGCTTCACTGGCTAATGCGGGATCTGGCGTGGCAGCAAGGCTACGCGCGACAATTAATTTGCCACAATAAATTCGATGCTCAGCACTTAAACGGCCTTTTTTATCATCCCAATCGAGCCAATCACATTCAGTAAACAATAACGGTAAGGTTTGTTGTAATACACTGACGTCAGCTGCAATGGCTGAGAAAATACGACTATCACCTTGACGGGTTTTAACAACATCAGCCACCACTAACAATGGTTGAGAAGCAAGGCTTTGGCTACTATCAAGTACTACCCCTTGACCATTGGCTAACTGATAACGACCATCATCAGTGCGGGACTGCGCAATACGATCAGGAAAACCAACCGCAAGTAAAATAGCCGCCCAATGATTATTAACCTTGAGCGGTGTATTTTTAGATACCGCTAGCGTTGTAAGGTGTTGTTGCGCCCGTTGCAAATAAGCATGACTTCTAGCGAGTTTCTTGGTCTCAAGTAAGTGCAGCTGAAACGCTAAATCTGGATTATCAATACCACGTGGTGGATCTTCTAATAACGCCACCAGCATTGCTGCTGTCGTTACAATAGTGAGATCTTGTTGCTGATGTGCGCTTTGTTGAGCAAAAGCCAGCATTGCGCCATAACGTGGATCTGCGCCTATAGTTTGCATCACTTGCCCACGTGGTGTTTGCTGACCACGTTCATCAATCGCGCCTAATTGCTGCAATAATTGCTGAGACTGTTGCAATGCAATCATTGGTGGCACATCTAGCCATTGTAAGTCTTGTGGATCATGACATCCCCATTGCACCAACTCCATCGCCAGCGCGGTTAAATCACTGCGCAAAATTTCAGGTTGAGGTGTTGCTGGTTGACGTTGTAATAATTCCTCACTGTACATCCGTAAACAAATACCCGCTTCTAAGCGTCCAGCACGACCCGCACGCTGCTCTGCCGATGATTGAGCAATACGTACTTGCTGTAAGCGACTAATCCCTGTTTTTGGCTCCCACTGTGCGATCCGTTCAAAACCACTATCAACCACTAATCGAATTCCCTCAATGGTCAAACTGGTTTCGGCAATATTGGTCGCCAGTACTACTTTGCGTTGACCGATTGGAGCAGGATTAATGGCTTGCTGTTGTTGTTCGATGGGTAACTGACCATACAACGGACAAATATTGATAGGGCTATTGTTATTGGTTGTCGATAAACGTGCAGCCAATGCTTGCGCGAGGCGTTTTATTTCACCAACACCGGGTAAGAACGCTAATACCGAACCGGATTCTTGTGCGAGTAACTGGCTAATCGCAGCCGCCATGTGATCAATTACATCCCGAGGGTCATTAACATGTTGGTAGCGATATTCCACCGGGAAACAACGTCCTTGTGACTCAACATACGCCGCAGTAGGAAGTAGCTGTGCCAATGCGGTTTGATCTAGAGTGGCTGACATTACCAATAATTGTAAATCATCCCGCAGGGCTTGCTGAACCTCAATCGCTAACGCTAATGCAGTATCGGCATGAATACTGCGCTCATGAAACTCATCAAAAATAATTAGCCCAATTCCAGCCAGTTCGGGATCATGCTGCAACATTCGCGTCATAACGCCTTCCGTCACAATCTCTAACCGTGTTTGGGCACTGACTTTAGTTTCACCACGCACTCGTAAGCCAACAGTTTGACCAACACCTTCACCCAATTGCTGCGCCAAATAACTCGCAATGTTTCTCGCCGCTAACCGTCGCGGCTCCAACATAATAATTCGCCCCTCGATGGTATTTGTTTCCAACAACGCCAATGGCAAACGGGTTGATTTACCCGCCCCTGGTGGAGCTTTTAAAATTATTTGAGTATGGTTAGCGAGTGCCGCAAACAAAGTAGCTAAAACGTCATCAATAGGGAGTTGTGACAAGGGCGTCACCTTATGTCATGATCAAAACAGAATCACATTGTAACGAAAGCCTACCGACAACTAAAAATAATAATCCATACTTGAGGCCAAAATGAAATTTGCTCCGCCACTACACGCAGCCACTTTAATTAAACGTTACAAACGCTTCTTAGCTGATATCACATTAGATAATGGTGAGATTAGAACCATTCACTGCGCCAATACTGGGGCGATGACGGGGTGTGCAGAACCTGGGACCACGGTGTGGTATTCAACCTCTGATAATAAAAAACGCAAATACCCTAACAGCTGGGAATTAGCGCAAACAAAGCACAATGATTGGATTTGTGTTAACACCATTCAAGCCAATCATCTGGTTAAAGAAGCGATAGAACAACAACGTATCATTGAACTCAATGGTTACGATAATTTACGTACTGAAGTGAAATACGGTACTGAAAATAGTCGCATTGATTTATTACTTGAATCACAAACCCGTCAGCCCTGCTATATTGAAGTAAAAAGTGTGACTCTGCTGGCTGATAATGGCCAAGGTTATTTTCCAGATGCGGTTACTACTCGTGGTCAAAAACATTTACGCGAACTGACCGAAATGGCACAACAAGGATCACGAGCGGTTTTATTTTTTGCGGTGTTACATACGGGAATTAATCAGGTCAATGTTGCGCAGCATATTGATCCAGAATACGCGCGATTATTACACCAAGCTATCAGTGCGGGAGTGGAAATTCTTTGCTATCGAGCAACTATCAATGCTGCTGAAATAAAACTCGAAGACTGTATACAATTTCAGCATTTGACATAAAAAATGCTGTTTTCTTCACATTGACGTAGAATTGAAGTTATACATTAATTGCCACGCAGTAACCTTTCTGGTATAGATACCGCCCAAAATTAACCAGTGACGGTTATTAGGTACATTAGGAGATGCTATATGCCAGAGACCAACGTTAAAAAATCACTAGGCATCCTGGCTATTGCTGGGGTTGAACCTTATCAGGAAAAAGCTGGCGAAGAATACATGGGCGAAGCTCAATTAGAGCATTTCCATAAAATTCTATCAGCATGGCGTAACCAACTTCGCGTTGAAGTTGATCGCACTGTAAACCACATGCAAGATGAAGCCGCTAACTTCCCCGATCCAGTGGATCGTGCCGCACAAGAAGAAGAGTTCAGCCTTGAACTTCGTAATCGTGACCGCGAGCGTAAACTGATCAAGAAAATTGACAAGACAATCAAGCGTATCGAAGAAGATGATTTCGGCTTCTGTGATTCTTGTGGTGTAGAGATCGGCATTCGCCGTCTTGAAGCTCGTCCAACTGCAGATCTTTGCATCGACTGTAAAACACTTGCAGAGATCAAAGAAAAGCAAATGGCTGGCTAATTACGCCTTTAATCAGGTCAAAGCTAATTTTAGAGGGAGCGTAAGCTCCCTCTTTCGTTTACACTAGCGCTCAAAATAACACGCTGTAATTAACCTAATGGTTGTTTACTTACCGATGTCGCACGAGCTCTGCCTTGTAGTCATAACCACGCGTTATAGATAACTAGGCACCAAACTGAATAGTGCTCTCATTGCAGAGAGTCTTATTCAGTTTGGAGGGAATATATCTTGTCATATTTACCCCTGACTCTGGGCGACATTTACATTGCCGTACCAAGTTAGATAATAATCTATTTGGATTTTATAACCGTTCATTAATGTATGACTAACACAAATCAATATGTCGGTCGTTTTGCACCATCGCCCTCAGGGCCATTGCATTTCGGATCGTTAATTGCAGCTCTTGGTAGCTACCTCCAAGCAAAATCTCAGCAAGGGAAATGGATAGTTAGGATCGAAGATCTTGATCCACCTCGCGAAATGCAAGGGGCAGCTGATGATATTCTGCGCACACTGGAAGCCTTTGGTTTTATGTGGGATGGCAATATCATCTACCAAAGTTTACGTCTTGACGCCTATCAGGCTCAGATCGAAACTTGGTTAGCACAAGGGAATGCATATTACTGTCAGTGTAGTCGAAAAGACATTAAACAAACGGGCGGCTATTACCCTGGTACCTGTCGTACCCTCAATCAACGGCACAGCAATGGTGCGGTTCGATTACAAGTAGACACACCAATAACCCATTTCGATGACCGATTACATGGCCGTATCGAATTGCCATTAGCATTGGCGAGTGAAGATTTTATCATTCGTCGCCGCGATGGCTTATTTGCTTATAATCTTGCTGTAGTGCTAGATGATATCGAACAAGGGATCACCGAAGTTGTACGCGGTGCAGATTTAATTGAGCCTACTGGGCGTCAAATTGGTCTGTACCGACAACTAAGACATCCTGAAGTGAGCTATTTGCACTTACCGCTCGCCATTACTGACAATGGCAATAAATTGTCAAAACAAAATCATGCGCCAGCGATTGATAAACACAATCCTCGGCCTGCATTAATGGCAGCGCTACGCTTTTTAGGCTTTTCGCCTCCGACAGAGCTTGTCACAGAAAGCGTAGAACAAATTTTACAGTGGGGCATCACTCATTGGCAGCTCAAGCAGCTACCAAAGACGACTGCTATCACACTAGCATTCTAAAATAGTCTGCCGTGATATATCATACACGGCTGTTTGTTGAACCATGTGCACAAAATGGGGTGTATTATCTTTAATCGAGTAGCCAACTTTTGCCGTAAAGTATTGAATCGCGACAGTAGTACTCGCGTTCCAGAGGAACAAACTTTGCAAGTTTACCAACGCCCAGAGCACGGCATTTCACGAAAAGATATCAGCGAAAATGCGCTGAAAGTACTATATCGTCTAAACAAAGCTGGTTACGACGCTTACCTTGTTGGTGGCGGCGTCCGCGATTTATTGCTCCACAAACAGCCGAAAGACTTCGATATTGCAACCAATGCAACACCTGAAGAAATCAAAAAACTGTTTCGTAACTGTCGTTTAATCGGCCGTCGTTTCCGTCTTGCTCACATCCTATTTGGACGTGACATTATTGAAGTAGCAACCTTTCGAGGCCACCACTCAGACGCGCCAATACAAGTGACACCGCCTAAAGATAAGCAAAAACCACAACTATCTTCTCGCAGTGAAGAAGGCATGTTATTACGTGATAATGTTTACGGCACCATCGAAGAAGATGCAGAACGCCGTGACTTTACCATTAACGCACTTTATTACAGCGTTAAAGACTTCACGGTTACTGACTATGCCAAAGGTATTGAAGATCTCAATAATCGTGTAATTCGATTAATGGGTGATCCAGAAACCCGTTACCGTGAAGATCCTGTACGTATGCTACGAGCGGTACGCTTTGCTGTTAAGCTAGACATGGATATAGATCCTGTTACCGCTGCGCCAATTCGTGAACTCGCAACACTGATGCAAGATATTCCATCTGCGCGTCTGTTTGAAGAAAGCCTTAAGCTACTGCAATCGGGTCAAGGTCTAGAAACTTACCGTATGCTGCGTGAATACAACTTATTCCAGCAGTTATTCCCCATTTTATCTGACCATTTCACGGAGAATAACAGCAGCAAAACAGAGAAAATGATCGAGCATATCCTTGCCTCGACCGATAAACGAATGGCTGAAGATAAACGTGTTAATCCAGCCTTCATTTATGCTGCAATGCTGTGGTATCCAATGATGACCCGTGCAGAAGAAGTCTCTTTTGCCAGTGGCTTATCATTCTATGATGCCTTTATGGTTGCCAGTAACGATATTCTTGACGAACAAGTGCGCTCCATTGCGATTCCACGTCGCCATACCACGACCGTTCGCGATATCTGGCAGCAACAATTGCGCTTTAGTCGTCGTAGCGGTAAACGTGCCTTTAAGACCATGGAACACCCTAAATTCCGTGCCGCTTATGATTTCTTAGAAATGCGTAGCTTGTTTGAAGGCAGCGATATCAAAGAATTAGCACTATGGTGGAATGAGTTCCAAGACGCAGATTACAACCAACGCGGTCAAATGGTAACTCACATCAATGATGGTGGTGCTCGTCGTCCACGTCGTCGTCGCCCACAGCAACCACGTCGTAAAAAACCACAAGTAAAATCATGATTCGCGCTTATATTGCGATTGGTAGTAACTTGGGCGATCCTGTCGCCCAAGCTCAAACTGCTATCAAAGCACTGCAACACCTACCCAATACACAAGTTATTAGCGTCTCCTCGCTGTACAGCAGTACACCTATGGGACCGCAAAATCAACCTGATTACATAAATGCGGTTGTTGCTATCGACACCACATTAGCTCCGCTTGAGTTGCTTGATCACACTCAAGCAATTGAGCTCGAACAAGGACGTGTTCGCAAAGATGAACGCTGGGGTCCACGGACACTAGATCTCGATATTCTTTTATATGGTGATCTACAGCACCAGTGTGAGCGCTTAACCGTGCCGCACTATGGAATGAAAGTACGGGAGTTCGTACTGTATCCACTTGCCGAAATTAACCCTGCTTTAGTTTTGCCTGATCACACTTCTTTATGCACGTTATTGACTCAGGTTAACCGTAATGGCTTAGCTATTTGGCAAGCATAAATTCATCAGAGCGAGAAAGAAGCTATGAAAAAAATCACCATCAACGATCTCCTAAAATGGAAGCAAGAAGGTCGTAAATTTGCATCAGTAACAGCATACGACGCGAGTTTTTCTCAATTATTTGAGCAGCAGAATATGCCGGTTATGTTAGTCGGTGACTCGTTAGGCATGGTTCTCCAAGGCCGTAACGATACCCTTCCAGTAACCATTGATGACATCGCTTACCATACGCGTAGCGTTCGTGCAGGCAGCCCTAACTCGCTGCTAATGGCTGACATGCCATTCATGACCTTCGCAACCCCAGCACAAGCTTGTGAAAATGCCGCAAAACTAATGCGCGCAGGGGCAAATATGGTCAAAATCGAAGGTGGCGCTTGGGTTGCTGAAACAATTTCAACCCTTACACAACGAGCTGTCCCTGTATGTGCTCACCTTGGTTTAACACCTCAGTCTGTCAATATTTTTGGCGGTTATAAAGTTCAAGGCCGCAATTTGGATCAAGCTGAGACAATGGTTAATGATGCCATTACCCTCGCTAAAGCTGGTGCCCAAATCATCGTATTGGAATGTGTTCCAGCAAGCCTTGCTGAACGTATTACCAAGGCGGTGGATGTGCCTGTAATTGGTATCGGTGCGGGTAATGCGACCGATGGCCAAATACTGGTTATGCACGACATGTTTGGTATTTCTGCAAACTACATGCCGAAGTTCTCTAAGAACTTCCTTGCAGAAACAGGAGATATGCGTGCTGCGGTTACTAAATACATTGAAGATGTTGAGTCTGGTGCATTTCCAGGATCTCAGCATACCTTTGAATAAGGAATAAGAGATGCAAACATTCGCCGATATTGCCCAGTTAAGAGAGCAAATTACGACGTGGCGCCGCGCAGGCCGTCGAATTGCCTTTGTTCCAACCATGGGTAACTTACATGAAGGCCATCTTACGTTAATGCGTAAAGCACGTAAGCATGCTGATGTTGTTGTTGCGAGTATTTTTGTTAATCCAATGCAGTTTGAAAAAACTGAAGATTTAACCAATTATCCACGTACTCTTGAACAAGATATTGCTAAGTTACAACAGCAAAATATGGTGGATGTGGTATTTACTCCAACCCCAGAAATCATGTACCCAGCCGGGCTTAATAATCAAACTTACATTGATGTCCTTGGATTATCGACTATTTTAGAAGGCGAATTACGTCCCGGTCATTTCCGTGGCGTAGCAACCATCGTTAATAAACTATTTAATATCGTCCAACCCGATGTGGCTTGTTTTGGCGAGAAAGATTACCAACAATTGGCGCTTATTCGTCAAATGGTGATTGATCTAGCGATGGATATTAAAATTGTTGGCGTACCAACAGTACGTGAAATGGATGGCTTAGCCATGAGTTCACGCAACGGTAACCTTACCGTTGATGAACGCCAACGTGCACCTGTTTTAGCCCGTACAATGCGTTGGATCAGCAGCCAAATGCGTGGTGGTCGTAATGACTATGACGAATTAATTGTTGATGCTAACGATCAACTCCGTGCTGCAGGCCTGCAACCAGATAAAAGCTTTATCCGTGATGCAGTAACCTTATTGCCTATCACTGACACAACCCAACAAGCGGTTATTTTAATGTCAGCACAATTAGGTAAAGCACGTTTAATCGACAACCAAGTAGTAGACTTATCCCCTGCTGTCGCGGTTGAAGAAGACGTCGCTGAAGCTAATTAATAGCTAAAGGCTGACTAAAAAATACCGCCCGTTAACCATTAACGGGCGGTATTTTTTTAACTATTATTTGTTAGGTAGCT
Organism: Photobacterium sp. NCIMB 13483; assembly: GCF_003025475.1. NCBI lineage: Bacteria > Pseudomonadati > Pseudomonadota > Gammaproteobacteria > Vibrionales > Vibrionaceae > Photobacterium > Photobacterium sp. NCIMB 13483. The sequence goes on along the minus strand of NZ_PYLV01000014.1, from coordinate 71,586 downwards.
TAAGCTCGTGCTCAATACGCTTATGAACGTAAGCCAATCCCACGAGAAATCAGGTAATAAGCCACACCATAAAGTGCAATAACAAACACACTTAATACCGCAAATGACGTTCCAATACCCACATCAGACACCCCTAAAAAACCATATCTAAAGGCATTAACCATATACACAATCGGATTGACCTTTGACACCACTTGCCACACTTCAGGCAATAGATTAATTGAATAGAACACACCACCAAGATACGTTAATGGGGTTAACACAAAGGTTGGAATAATACTGATATCATCAAAAGTACGTGCAAAAATAGCGTTAATTAATCCACCCAATGAAAACACAATCGATGTCATCACTACCGTTGCAATGATCACCCATAGATGAGCAATATTGAGTGAAACAAACAACAATGACACCACAGAAACAATCAACCCAACACCTAACCCACGCAGCACACCACCGCCAACATAACCGGCAATAATGATATAGTTAGGTACTGGTGCAACGAGTAACTCTTCGATGTTATGTTGAAATTTGGCACTAAAAAAAGAGGAGGCAACATTAGAATAAGAGTTAGTGATCACCGACATCATAATCAGTCCGGGCACAATGTATTCCATGTAGCTAAAGCCTTCCATGTCACCAATGCGCTGCCCAATCAAATTACCAAAGATAATAAAATACAGCGTCATCGTAATCGCGGGTGGTACCAAGGTTTGTACCCAAATTCGAGTAAATCGATGAATTTCTTTGGTAATTAAACTTTTAAATGCAATCCAATATTGTTTTTTCATTCTTTATCACCTGCCACAGCAGAAGGTCGATCTGTATTAACTAGGTTTACAAATAACTCTTCTAAACGGTTACTCTTATTTCGCATTGAACGCACCACAATACCTTGAGTCGTTAAGGTGCTAAAGACGCTGTTTAAGTCATCGCCTTTATTAAGATCGACTTCAAGAGTATTACTGTCTATCAATCGACACTCACCCACCGCAAGAGTTGGTGTAACTGTTGTGGTATCAATATCTAAAATAAAGGTTTCTAATTCAAGCTGGCTCAATAAGGCTTTCATTGAGGTGTGCTCAACTAACTCACCATGATTAATAATACCGATATTGCGACACAACATTTCGGCTTCTTCAAGGTAATGAGTGGTTAAAATGATCGTTACCCCTTCACGATTAATACGCTGGAGAAAGGTCCACATTGAGCGACGTAGTTCAATATCAACCCCAGCGGTAGGCTCGTCTAAAATCAACAACTTTGGCTCATGCATTAATGCTCGAGCAATCATTAATCGACGCTTCATACCACCAGAAAGATTACGAGCACGATCATGACGTTTACCCCACAAATCTAATTGGGTTAAATATTTTTGTGCCCGTTGTTTCGCCAGTGTTCGTTCAACCCCATAAAAACCCGCCTGATTAACAACAATCTGTTCAACGGTTTCAAAAGGGTTAAAATTAAATTCTTGTGGCACTAGGCCAAGCTGATTTTTAGCATCCACTTTTTGAGTATCTAAGTCATAACCAAAAATACTCACGGATCCCGAAGTTTTATTAACCAGCGAGCTAATAATCCCGATGGTGGTCGATTTACCCGCACCGTTAGGCCCAAGCAAAGCAAAAAAGTCTCCTTGCTCGACATTAAGACTCATATTTTTCAGCGCCTTTACGCCGCCTTTGTAAGTTTTGCTTACATTTTTTATTTCTAAAGCGTTCATTATATGCAATCTTTCTGTTAAATATTTATAGGCTAGTGACAAAACACTAACAACTAATCCGATTTGCTATCAGCGCAGCTTGTGTATAGTAAGGAACATATTAATATAAGGCATTATCATGGCAGATATAAAGCAGCTCTTCGCAAACAACCTTTCATGGTCAGAAAACATTAAGGATGAAGATCCGGAATTTTTTTCTCACCTCGCAGAAGCACAACACCCACAATATCTTTGGATTGGCTGTTCTGACAGTCGAGTTCCAGCTGAACGCCTAACCGGTTTAACCTCCGGTGAATTATTTGTACACCGTAATGTTGCCAACCAAGTTATCCATACTGATTTAAATTGCTTATCCGTGGTTCAGTACGCGGTTGATGTACTTAAAGTTAAGCATATTATCATCTGTGGTCACTATGGCTGCGGCGGTGTTACTGCCGCCATCGAAAACCCACCTTTAGGGCTTATCAATAACTGGTTATTACACATTCGCGATCTGTACCTTAAACACCGTTCAGATCTGGGTAGCCTACCGCGTGAAAAGTGGGATGACAAATTGTGTGAGATTAATGTTGCCTCTCAGGTTTATCATCTCGGCAATTCCACTATCATGCAACAAGCATGGGATCGAGGCCAAGATGTCAAAATTCATGGGTGGATTTACGGTACCAGTAACGGCATTTTAAAAGATTTGGGCGTAACTGCGACCAGCCGTGAAAGTCTTGAAATCACTTATCAAGCAGCGATGTCATCGTTATTACCGCCATTTGAAGAGCAAGTAATGCAGCATCAAGCCACGCTAGAAAATAACAAATAACGAATAACGAATAACAACCATAAAAAAAGCGACCATGATGGTCGCTTTCTTTATTTTATTCTGCGTCTGGAATAACTTTACCAATGAACGGTAAATGACGGTATTTTTGTGCGTAATCGATGCCAACACCAACCACGAACTCATCTGGAATAACAAAGCCGTACCAATCAACTTTCACATCAACTTCACGACGTTCTGGCTTATCTAATAGCGTACAGATGCTGATTGATTTTGGTTCACGTAGCGATAGAATTTCGCACACTTTACTTAAAGTATTACCAGTATCGATAATATCTTCCACCAATAGCACATCTTTGCCTTTGATGTCGTCATCTAAGTCTTTCAAAATACGCACATCACGATTACTTTGCATAGTATTGCCGTAACTTGATGCTGTCATGAAATCCACTTCATGCGGAATATCAATCGCACGTGCTAAATCTGCCATAAAGACAAATGAGCCACGTAGTAAGCCAACCATTACTAGGTCTGTCGAGTCTTTATAATGTTCCGTGATCTGCTTCCCTAGCTCTTTGATGCGTTCCTGGACATCCTGCTCAGAAATCATTACTTCGATTGTGTGCTTCATTTTATTCTCCATCAACGCGACCGCGTTAGCCTACTGAGGCTATATATTCCAAAGGTCGTTATTGTAGCATTCATTCATCTTAAGCGTTATTTAATCAATAGTGTCCAAAATCCGAAACACTTATTGATAGTTCAGTTTGAATCAACTCAGTTGCTGCTGTAGTGTTTATGTATAAAAAATAAACATAAATACGCTAAATACAAACAGGGTTAGGGAATAAATAATTATGGATACGATTACCAAGAAACCACGTACACGCTTATCACCAGAAAAAAGAAAGCAACAACTGCTTGATTACTCAATTGAAGTTTTCTCTCGTCGCGGTATTGGTCGTGCAGGCCATGCTGATATTGCAGAAATGGCAAATGTATCAGTGGCGACTGTTTTTAACTATTTTCCAACACGAGAAGCATTGGTTGAACAAGTCTTAATGGAAGTTTCAACCCAATTTAATGACTTGCTTACCGAATGTATTGGCGCTTCCAATAAAACCTTACATGCGCGTCTTACTTGCATCACAAATAATTTGATTGATACCGTACTAGAGCAACAAGATTGGATTAAAGTATGGTTTGAATGGAGCACATCCGTACGTGAAGAAGTGTGGCCACAATTTATTGAAAGCAACAAAAAGAACCTCAAGCAAGTGCAGCACGCCTTTTCTCAAGCAATCGATAGCGGTGAAATCACGTCTAATCAACCCCCTGAGAACTTAGCCAAAATGCTGCATGGCATGTGTTATGTGATTTACATGCAAGCAAATCAGCACCCAGATCAAGATATTTTACGTGAACAAGCGCAAACTTATCTGCAAGTGCTTACGCAGAAAAACTAAATAAATAACTAATGCAAACAATCAAGGCTTACTCTCACAAGCCTTGATTTACTTATGCTTGTGCAAATATAACCGCGGAATGCGGAATCACATTCACCGTTACTCGCTGACCGACATTTAATAATAAATTAGAATTAATCACTAATTTATGCCCTTCAAATTCAACGATATAACGACAGCTGTCTCCCATAAACTGCTGTTCAATTATCACCGCACTACCTTCATTTTCTGGCATCACAGTCAAATGTTGTGGTCGTAATAACCAATCCACATCCGTACCCGTCATCAATGGTGGTTCTGCCGCGCATGTTTGCTCACCAAATGGGGTCAGTAATTGTTGATTTGCTGTCACCGTTGCTGGTAGATATGATCCGACACCTAAAAATTCAGCCACAAAACGACTACTTGGTTGATAGTAAAGTTCAGTCGCCGTTCCAAATTGTTCAATTACGCCATGGTTCATTACCGCCATTTTATCAGCAAAGGCAAACGCTTCTTCTCGACTGTGGGTTACAAAAATAGCGGTAACACCTTGGTCTTTAAATATTTGGCGAATATCACGAATCAAGCTATGGCGCACTTGAGTATCAATATTAGAAAACGGCTCATCCAATAAAATTAAATCCGGTTCATTGGCTAATGCCCGTGCAATCGCAACCCGCTGTTGTTGCCCCCCCGATAATTGGTGTGGATAACGATCATCAAGCTCCGTTAAATGTACCAATTCTAGCATCTGCTTAATCTTGGCTGTCACTCGCGGTTTATCCCAATGCCGCAAACCAAACGCTATATTTTCAGCCACCGTTAAATGAGGAAATAAGGCATAATCTTGAAAGATCATACCGATATTACGTTGCTCTGGAGGTAAACATAATTGCTGATCCACAATGGTACGGTCATTGATTGCCATGCTGCCATTAGCAAGTGGTAATAACCCTGCGATGGCTTTTAATAAGGTTGTTTTGCCACAGCCACTCGCGCCAAGCAAACACACAATTTCACCCCGTTCTACCGCTAACGACAAATCTTGTAAGATTGGCTGTCCATGGTAACAACAACTAAGATCAGCGACGGATAATGCATGTTTCATTAATGTTTTTGCTCCAAAGAACGATTAACCATAACCAGCGGAATCAAGCCTACAATAACTAATAAAATAGCGGGAAAAGCCGCCACTTCTAACTGTTCATCAGAAGCGAAATTAAACACGTAAGTAGCTAAGGTTTCAAAATTAAACGGTCGCAATAAGATTGCCGCATTGAGTTCTTTCATTGATTCAATAAATACCAGCAAACCGGCAATTAAGCATCCTCGACGAATCAAAGGTAAATGCACTTTACGTAACATTGGCGTCGATGCATAACCCATAGTTTTTGCCGCCATATCTAACGAGGGTGGAATTTTCACTAAACTACTTTCAATGCTACCAATCGCTACCGCAGCAAAGCGCACCACAAAGGCAAAGATAATCGCAAACATTGACCCAGAAAAAATCAGCCCAGGACGCCCCAGATCTAAGCTTCGAGCAATATCATTCACTAAATGATCAGCACTGGTTAGAGGGATCATGACGCCAATCGCTAATACGGTACCGGGTACAGCATAACCTAATGACGCTAATCGCATCGGTATAGTGCTGACACTACGACCATCTAAGCGTTGATAAAAATTAACCATTAAAGCAAGACAAACAGCCACCATAGCCACCGCCAATGACACCATTAAGCTATTAAAACTGTAGGTCTTAAATTGTGCGGTCCAACTTACTGAGAAATAATCAATGGCGTAATAACCTAATTGCAGCATTGGTAAAATAAATGCACATCCAACTAATCCCCAACACCAACCTACCGCCAGCCATTTTTTCCAGCCACTTAATTGATATTTAGTATGGCTGTCATTGCCACATTGTTGTTGAAACATTTTTTGCTTACGACGACTAAAACGCTCGCTACTGATCAGTAAAAAAATAACCATCAACATAATTGCAGAAATTTTAGCGGCAGCATTGAGATTAGAATAGCCAAGCCAAGTATCGTATACCGCTGTCGTGAGGGTATTTAAAGCAAAATAACTCACGGTACCAAAATCACCCAAGGCTTCCATTGCTACTAATGACACGCCAACAGCAATCGCAGGACGCGCTAGTGGTAATGAAATTCGACGAAAACTTTGCCAAGGTGAACAACCTAATAGTCGTGCTGATTGAAGCAGGTTATTACTTTGCTCCATGAACGTGGCACGGACTAATAAATACACATACGGATATAACACCAGCGCTAAGACAAAACATGCGCCCCATAATGAGCGTAAGTCAGGGAACCAGTAATCGCTAACATGCTGCCAACCAAAAAAGTCACGCAACCAAATTTGAATTGGACCTGCATAATCAAACCAATGGGTGTAAAGGTAGCCGACGATATAACCAGGCATTGCGAGGGGTAAAATAAGTGCCCATTGAAGTATTTTTTCGCCCGGTAAACGGCACATCGCCATTAACCATGCACTTGGAAGCCCAAAAACTAAGGTAAGTAACACCGTACCAACCACCAGCCCAAGGGTATTTAACGCATAGGTAGACATCACTGTATTCATCAAGTGTGAAAACACCTGATCTGAATTACCCATGGCGGTAATAAATATAGCGATAATAGGCAACACTAACAGCGAGCCAAACAACCAACTGTTAACCCGCCAAAATAAAAACTTTTCTTTCATTTACTACTACTTAGTACGTTTTTCAATATATTTAAGCCCGCAATATCAAGCCTCTTCATCAGTAAATTCAGTCACTGAAAGTAAGCATGAGAAGCTACCACAACTTATTGCAAAAGAGACTAAGTTAAACTGAAAAATGGGGCTTAACACCCCATTTATTTTGTAACTAATTACAGATCAAACTTCACTTCATCAAGCAATTTAATCGCAGCTTTATGGTATTGTGCTACTTGATCAAGTGATACATCATCAGCTTTAAATTCGCCCCATGATGCGACTAACTCTGAACGCTTAACACCCGCTTTAACTGGGTATTCATAGTTCACTTCAGCATACATTTGTTGGGCTGTGGTTGCCGTTAAGAATTCCATTAACTTTAGCGCATTATCTTTATTCGGTGCGTATTTCGCCATTGCCATACCGCTGACGTTAACGTGAGTACCGTTACCTTGTTGGCCTGGGAAGTTAATTTCAACCGCTTCTGCCCATGCTTTTTGGTTTGGATCGTTAACCATTTTGCCTAGGTAGTAGCTGTTACCAATGGCGATATCACATAAACCTTCTTTCACCGCTTGTACTTGACCACGGTCATTACCTTGAGGCTTACGCGCTAAGTTCGCTTTCACACCTTCAAGCCATGTTTTCGTTGCCGCTTCACCATTGTGGGCAATCATCGCTGAAACAAGCGAAACGTTATATGGGTGCTTTCCTGAACGCGTACAAAGTTTGCCTTTCCATTCAGGCTTAGCTAAATCACTGTAATCAAAAGATGCGGGTAATTTACCGACGCGATCTTTTGATGAATAAACATTACGAGAACGCAGTGTTAATGCAAACCACTCATCTTCATTATCACGAAATTGTGCCGGAATATTCGTATCAATAACTTTGCTATCAACGGCTTGAACCAGCTGCTTATCTGATAATTCAACCAAACGGCTAATATCTGTCGTCAGTACCACATCCGCAGGACTGTACTCACCTTCTTGCTGAAGTTTTTCAGCAATGCCTTCTTTAGCAAACTTAACGTTAACCTTAATACCCGTCTCTTTGGTGAACTCATTAAACATTGGCTCAACAAGGAATGGCTGGCGGTATGAGTAGACATTGACTTCTTCCGCCGCTGTCGCGATTTGAGGTGCGGTCAAACCGAAGAAAACAGCGGTAGCTAAAAGTTTTTTCATTGCTAAATCCCTTAATGCAAAATGTAATGATAATGTTTCTCAATTAGATTGATAAAGGATTATACGTTTTTCACATTCGAACACAATCGAGCTGTAACACTTCATTACAAAAAAACGCCACCGCAAGCGATGACGTTTTTTTACACTTTAACAGCACTTAAATGCAGCTATTATTGCTATTTTACACTGACAAATTCAGGATAAGCATCAACACCACAGTCATGTGAGTCCATACCTTCAAGCTCTTCATCTTCACTGACACGAATACCAATAGTGAATTTCAATATTCCCCATACCACTAAACTTGCACCAAATACCCAGCCAAAGATAACCGCAGCACCAAATAACTGGGTCATGAAATCGGCATCTGGATTACTTAACGGCACCATCATTAAGCCAAATAAACCACACACGCCATGAACAGAAATCGCACCGACGGGATCATCAACTTTTACCTTATCAAAGCCAATAATACTAAACACCACTAATGCTCCTGCAACACCACCAATCGCAACTGCAGCTAATGGTGATGGTGATAATGGGTCAGCAGTAATGGCAACCAAGCCGGCCAATGCGCCGTTAAGAATCATAGTAAGGTCAGCTTTACCCCATAAGATTTTACACACCGCAAGAGCAATAATGGCACCAGCAGCAGCGGCGGCATTAGTGTTTAAAAATATTTGTCCAACAGCGGTCGCATTCTCAAAATCAGACAGCATTAACTGTGAACCACCGTTAAAGCCAAACCAACCAAACCATAGAATAAATGTACCGACAGTAGCTAAAGGCATGTTTGAACCAGGAATAGGGTGCACTTCACCGTTTTTACCGTATTTACCCTTTCGAGCGCCAAGCAGTAATACACCCGCTAATGCAGCGGCAGCACCTGCCATATGAACGATACCAGAACCAGCAAAGTCACTAAAACCCGCTTCAGAAAGGAAACCACCGCCCCATGTCCAGTAACCTTCAACCGGATAAATAAAGCCAGTTAACACCACTGAAAATAATAAAAATGACCACAACTTCATACGCTCAGCAACCGCGCCTGATACTACTGACATTGCGGTAGCAACAAAGACGACCTGAAAAAAGAAATCGGATTCTAAAGAGTGATCTGCGCCTTCAGCTTGAGTACCAATTAATGCGCCAAATGAGGGTAACCAACCACCGCCGCTGTTATCGACATACATGATGTTATAGCCGACTAATAAAAATGTCGTACACGCAATGGCGTATAAACAAAAGTTCTTGGTGAGTATTTCAGTAGTATTTTTTGAACGGACTAAACCTGCTTCTAACATGGCAAAACCTGCTGCCATCCACATCACTAATGCACCTGAAATCAAAAAGAAAAATGTATCGAGTGCGTAGCGTAATTCAATTACTGTCGTTGATAATTCCATGGTAACCTTCCCTTATACCTGATGTTTATGATCCTATATCCATGCTGCGACTAAAGCGCCTCTCTGTCTACTTCTCCTGTTCGAATACGTACGGCATGTTCAAGATCATAAACAAATATTTTGCCATCACCGATTTTTCCTGTTTGCGCAGCCTTGCTGATAGCATCAACAATATCATCCAAATTTTCTGCCTGAGTCGCGATTTCTAATTTTACTTTAGGCAAAAAATCAATTTGGTATTCAGCGCCACGGTATAATTCGGTATGCCCTTTTTGACGCCCAAATCCTTTTACTTCTGATACTGTCATTCCTTCAACACCGACAACGGCCAATGCTTCGCGTACATCATCTAATTTAAATGGCTTAATAATCGCATTAATTATTTTCATGATTTGCTCCTTACTTTCAATGTATTCCCCATTATGATTAAACAACAAACAATCATCGTGCCAATTATTTAACTCACTGTTTAATAAAGAAATTAAAAAACAAATCACCATAAACAAAAAAAGGCCGCACCATATAGGTGCAGCCTTTTCACTGTAATATAGCATCTAACGGCTACTGATAAATAACCTGATTAAAAACGGATCACAAATGCTCGCCAAGCTTCTAATGCTTGCGCTAAATCTTCAAAACCACACACCGACATACTTTCTTCATCATAAAAATGAAAATCTTCTTCAAAATCTTCATCTTCTTCAGAAAACAGACAGTTAGCTTGAACCAAAGCTTCGTTATCTTGTAAACATAACGTCAGTTCATCACCCGTTAATCGCCATTCTTTGGTACTATTTTTCAATGCACTAAGTTGATCTATTACCATATCTATTTTTTCGACATCCTTGCCAAGCTCGTCAATGATCCAATGACCTAATACCTCATGGCCCATTGAAAAAATGGCATGATAACTACCGTCCAAGGTATTTTTTTTAAATTCGTAATCCATACCTTTAGTACCCCATCTCTGATCATCTTCGTTGTTAACTGCTACACTGCTCGCAGAATGCGCTTGGCGCCCATTGTCAGGATCTCTCACTAAAATGCAACTCAATACCACCATTGCTCGACAAATCGTTGCCCGTACTATGAAAATCATTAAGCATTCAGTCAATGTAATGGATTGTCATGGGCGCATTATTGGCTCGGGCGACCCACAACGTCTAAACCAATACCATGACGGTGCTATTTTGGCGCTGAATAACCACCATATTATCGAGATAGATCAAGCAACCTCTCAACAACTGCAAGGGGTAAAACCAGGCATCAATCTGCCAATTATGTTTCAGCAACAAGCTATTGGTGTCGTAGGTATTTCAGGGGATCCTGATGACGTGCGTAATTATGGTGAATTGGTCAAAATGACAGCCGAGCTAATTGTTGAGCAAGCCGCTTTAATGACCCAAGTGGAATGGCATAAACGCCACCGAGAAGAGTTGGTGATGCAGCTCATCAATAACGATAACCTTGATGACATGCAGCTAAATACGATTGCTGAGCGATTAGAAATCGAGCTCGAACAACCACGGATTGCGACTGTCATTAAAGTACTACCTCATGATGGTGAAGCTTTTTCTTTAGAAAACTTGCAGCATTTAGTTCATCTGCTTGAATACCCTGAACGGGATAACTTAGTGGCAATTAGTTCAGTTTCTCGCAACGAAGTGGTGGTACTTAAACCAATCACACTCACTAACAATGGTTGGTCACGGGATCTTGAACAAAAACGGGTTTATAAGCTGCTAAAACGTATTAATAAAGAAGCCAATTACACCATTAAAATTGCGCTAGGCGATTATTTCCCGACAATTCAAGGGCTGGCACAATCTTATTTAACCGCCACTGCAACCATGGAAGCAGCACTTAATCACCATCAACAAACATCACAACAGGTATTTTTTTACCAAGATCATATTCTACCCGTGCTCCTCAATAAAATAACCGCAGAGGCGTGGCGTTACCAACAACTGCAAGCGCCACTTGAAAAATTAAAGCATCATGATCCGCGTGGAATCTTAGTCAAAACCTTAACGGCATTTTTTGATCAAAATTGTGATTTAGCTCAAACCTGCCAAGTGCTACATATTCACCGAAATACACTTCGTTATCGACTTGATAAAATCGAGCAACAAACCAACTTACAAATCAATAAGATAAGTGACATCACTCGTTTGTATTTAGCTATCATTAGTCAATCATAATTAACGTAATTTGTGCAAATGCATAAATTACTAGCAAGCTAACCACACTTTATTTGTTAGTTTGCCTAAAGCTTCTCATTTCAAAATTCACTACAGTGCAGCCATCTTAACTTTTCACTGGAATGGAACAATGGTTGAAGTATCCACCCTTGGTGCCCTCGCAGCACTGGTCGTCGCTATCGGACTGATTTTAAAACGCGTACCGCCCGCTTATGGCATGATCATTGGTGCTCTGGTGGGCGGCATTATTGGTGGTATCTCTTTAACCGAGACCGTCACCATGATGATTGGTGGCGCTCAAGGTATTGTCACTGCAGTATTACGTATTCTCGCCGCTGGTGTCTTGGCTGGCGTCTTAATTGAATCCGGTGCCGCAACCTCCATTGCAGAAACAATTGTCAAAAAAGTGGGTGAAACGCGCGCGTTATTAGCCCTTGCGATGGCAACCATGATCCTTACTGCGGTTGGCGTCTTTGTGGACGTTGCGGTTATTACCGTAGCCCCAATTGCATTAGCCATTGCCCGTCGTGCCGATCTTTCTAAAATGGCGATCCTATTAGCGATGGTCGGTGGCGGTAAAGCGGGTAACGTTATGTCACCCAATCCTAACTCTATTGCTGCGGCAGATGCGTTTAATGTCCCTCTAACATCCGTCATGGCAGCAGGTGTTATTCCGGGACTGTGTGGAATGTTATTTGCTTACTTTATTGCTAAAAAATTAGTCAATAAAGGCAGTAAAGTCCAAGCCCACGAAGTTATTGATGTTGATTTGAGCCGTTTACCCTCTTTTGCTACCGCCATTGTTGCTCCATTAGTTGCCATTGCATTATTAGCCCTACGTCCTATCGCTGGTATTAATGTCGATCCACTTATCGCCCTTCCATTAGGCGGTTTAATGGGTGCAATTGCCATGAAGCGTTTCCGTGATACCAACCACTTTGCGGTTTCTGGATTAAACCGCATGGCGCCAGTGGCGGTGATGTTACTAGGTACTGGTACTCTCGCGGGCATCATTGCCAATTCAGGCTTAAAAAGTGGCTTAATTGATGTGTTAACAGCATCGGGATTACCCTCTTACTTACTCGCGCCTATCTCTGGTGCCATGATGTCACTAGCCACAGCATCAACCACCGCAGGTACTGCGGTAGCCTCAAGCGTGTTTAGTCATACTATTTTAGAATTAGGTGTCCCAGCCATTGCAGGTGCGGCAATGATCCATGCTGGCGCCACCGTATTTGACCATATGCCTCACGGTAGCTTCTTCCATGCGACAGGCGGCTCAGTTCATATGGATATGCATGAACGTTTAAAACTAATCCCTTATGAAACCGCTGTTGGCTTAATGATTGCTACCGTTTCTACACTTATCTTTGGCGTATTTGGCTTCACTATTTAACAAGGCTGATTGATTATGAAAATTATTATTGCTCCTGACTCATACAAAGAAAGCCTGACCGCAATGGAAGTGGCAACTGCAATTGAAGCAGGATTTCGCCAAGTGATGCCAACGGCTGAATACATTAAATTACCAATGGCTGATGGCGGCGAAGGCACGGTGCAATCATTGGTTGATGCCAGTAACGGCACCATCATAGAGCACGCAGTTACAGGTCCTTTGGGAACCCAAGTTAACGCTTTTTTTGGCCTCATGGGTGACGGTAAAACTGCGGTTATTGAAATGGCAGCGGCATCTGGCTTGCACCTTGTTAGCCCTGACCTGCGCAACCCAATGCTCACGACGAGTTATGGTACTGGCGAATTGATTCTAGCGGCACTGGATCACGGGGTTGACCATATTATTGTTGGTATCGGTGGCAGTGCGACCAATGACGGCGGTATCGGTATGGCGCAAGCACTTGGCGTACAGCTATTAGATAGCAATGGTCAAGCGCTTAAGTTTGGTGGTCAAGCATTAGCACAACTGGCGACCATTGATATCACAACGGTCGATCCTCGTCTTGTCAATATAAAACTGGAAGTGGCGTGTGATGTTGATAATCCCCTTTGTGGTGAAAAAGGGGCATCACAGGTGTTTGGCCCTCAAAAAGGAGCTACCCCAGCAATGGTTGCCGCGCTTGATCAGCATCTTGCTCACTATGCCGCAATCATAAAACAAGACTTAGGTGTAGATATTAAAAATACAGCAGGAGCAGGTGCTGCTGGCGGTATGGGCGCGGCGTTATTAGGTTTATTTAATGCTCAATTACGCTCAGGCATCGAGATCGTGATCGACGCGGTTAACTTGGGCGACATTGTTCAGGATGCAGATCTAGTGATCACAGGTGAAGGACGTATTGATAGCCAAACTATTCATGGTAAAACGCCGATTGGCGTCGCACGTACAGCCAAGCAATACCATAAACCCGTAATTGGTATTGCAGGTTGTTTAAGCCAAGATTGTGGCGTGGTTTATGACCATGGAATTGACGCGGTATTTAGTGTTGTTCCCGCAGCGATGAGTCTTGAACAAGCCTTTAGCAATGCGGCAATCAATGTTGAATTAACCGCCCGTAATGTGGCAGCAATGTATTGCTTGAACCGCTAATGCATTGGCTCATAAATAATTAAGCAATACTAATAAAAACGCCGCGATTATTCGCGGCGTTTTTCGCTCTTTATTTTTATTCAATAACCGTTACGTCAACAATAATGTCAATTAAACCGGTTGCTGAATAATGACTTCATCAGCTTTGTTAGTGTAATCCGCCATGCGATCAAAATTGAGATAACGGTAAGTATCAGCCGCTGTTGCATCAATCTGTTTAGCATAAGTTAGGTATTCATCCATAGTTGGAATACGACCTAAAATAGCCCCGACCGCGGCTAACTCAGCCGAAGATAAATACACATTGGCACCATTACCTAAACGGTTAGGGAAGTTACGGGTCGAGGTCGACATTACCGTAGCTTTATCTTTCACTCGTGCTTGGTTACCCATACACAATGAACATCCCGGTGTTTCAATACGTACTCCAGCACGACCAAAAATACCGTAATAGCCTTCTTCGGTAAGCTGGTCTTTATCCATCTTAGTTGGTGGTGCCACCCATAATCGAGTATCTAGTTGGCCACCAAATTTCTCAAGTAACTTACCTGCCGCACGAAAATGACCAATGTTAGTCATACATGAGCCGATAAATACTTCATCAATCGCGGTTCCCGCCACCTCAGACAATAAACGCGCATCATCAGGATCATTCGGCGCACACAGAATTGGCTCTTTAATATCTGCCAGATCAATCTCGATCACATGCGCATATTCAGCATCTTTATCTGCGGTCATTAACTCAGGATTGGCTAACCATGCTTGCATCGCAGTAATTCGGCGCTCAATGGTACGACGATCACCATAGCCTTCAGCGATCATCCACTTCAGCATTACAATATTTGAGTTTAAATATTCAGTGATCGATTCTGGCGATAATTTAACGGTACAGCCTGCAGCACTTCGCTCTGCCGATGCATCAGAAAGTTCAAACGCTTGCTCAACCGATAAATGCTCAACCCCTTCAATCTCAAGTACACGACCTGAGAATTCATTGATCTTACCCGATTTTTCAACCGTTAATAGCCCTTGCTGAATAGCAAAATAAGGAATCGCATGAACCAGATCTCGCAGGGTAATCCCCGCTTGCATCTCACCTTTAAAACGCACCAAAATAGATTCCGGCATATCAAGCGGCATCACGCCCGTTGCCGCAGCAAATGCCACTAAACCAGAACCCGCAGGGAATGAAATACCTAATGGGAAACGAGTATGTGAATCGCCCCCCGTACCAACAGTATCTGGCAATAACATGCGGTTAAGCCATGAGTGAATAACACCATCTTTAGGACGTAATGCCACTCCACCACGATTCATAATAAAATCAGGCAATGTATGGTGCGTATTAACATCAATCGGTTTTGGATAAGCAGAAGTATGACAGAAAGACTGCATGGTTAGATCGGCAGAAAAACCTAAACAGGCTAAGTCTTTCAGTTCATCACGCGTCATGGGGCCGGTGGTATCTTGCGAACCAACGGTGGTCATCTTAGGCTCACAATAGGTGCCAGGACGAACCCCTTCAACACCACACGCTTTACCGACCATCTTCTGCGCTAGAGTATAACCTTTACCGTTATCTTTAACGGCCACAGGACGACGGAACACATCAGATGCAGGCAAGCCTAACGCTTGACGGGCACGATCGGTTAGGCCACGACCAATGATCAATGGAATTCGCCCACCCGCACGCACTTCATCAATCAAAACCTCGGTTTTTAGTTTAAAGGTTGAGACCAATTCATCGTTATCATGACGACGCACTTCACCTTTAAACGGATAAACGTCAATCACATCGCCCATAGCAAGTTTTGTTACATCAACTTCAATCGGCAGTGCACCAGCATCTTCCATAGTATTAAAGAAGATCGGCGCGATCTTACCACCAAGCACGTAGCCACCAGCACGCTTATTAGGTACGTAAGGAATATCATCCCCCATAAACCATAGCACTGAGTTAGTTGCTGATTTTCGTGATGATCCGGTTCCCACGACATCACCAACATACACTAATTGATGACCTTGTTGTTTAAGGGCCTCAATTTGCGTAATAGGACCAATCACTCCCGCTTGATCGGGTGTGATCCCTTCACGCTCAATTTTTAGCATCGCTAATGCATGTAACGGAATATCCGGTCGTGACCACGCATCAGGCGCAGGAGATAAGTCATCAGTATTGGTTTCACCACTGACTTTAAATACGGTAAGAGTGATTTTTTCAGCAAGAGCAGGCTTAGATAAGAACCACTCGGCATCAGCCCATGATTGCATCACTTGCTTGGCAAAAGTATTGCCCGCTTTGGCTTTTTGCTCAACATCATAGAATGAGTCAAACATCAGTAAAGTATGAGATAGCGCACTAACAGCGATAGGGGCAAGCTCAGTATCATCAAGTAATGACACTAGTGGTTCGATATTGTAACCACCTTGCATGGTCCCTAATAACTGCGCGGCCTTGGTTTTGTCAACTAATGGCGATTGTGCTTCACCAGTAGTGATTGCAGCCAGAAAACCCGCTTTTACATAAGCGGCTTCGTCCACACCCGGTGGAATACGGTTTTCTAATAAATCCAGTAGTGCCGCTTCCTCACCTTGCGGCGGGGTTTTTAATAGCTCAATCAGAGCGGCAACCTGTTCAGCATTAAGAGGTTGAGCAACAACCCCCTCTGCCGCACGCTCTTCGACGTGTTTACGGTAGGCTTCAAGCACGACATATTCCTCTTATATTGGCTCGACGATAACGCCGAACATCCTTGGAAGTTAAATGATCTCTCACTGATCAGTCATTGCGATTTAATCTATACCTGACATCTTAACGGCTAATTAGAGATCAAAACTGTTAAATACCATAGCATTTTTAACCTAAAATTAAAATAAGTCGATGTTTTACAACATTCACAGTTTTAATAAATATCGCCTCAGTCACCGCTAAATATTGATAACCCTGCCACTAAATCTCATGTGACAAGTATCAATATTGCTCACTAAAGTTAGCGCTAGCTCATATTGCGCGCCATAAATCACTAAAGTTTTATCATAAATACGCCGATACATAAGCCTGTATTTTCATTTCACCGACCATCATGACGTAACCACGTATGGTCTGTTCATTTGCTCATAAATATAAGCCGTCTTATGAATTACAAACATTTAAGCATCAAATCAAAACTGATCATCGCCATCACCATGGCAGTACTCGCTTCAACGACCTTAGTCAGTGTCCTTAGTCAAAGCCAAGTTCGCGCAGCCATTACCACTCGAATCTTAGACTTAGAATTGCCCTCGATCTTGTTGCAAATTCGTAATAATGTCGAAAAAGAAGTCACTCAGTTACAATCAGCCGCAGAGCAACTTGCCAATAACAGCTACGTTATCGACAGTGTGTTAGCTACCAAAGCCCCGCAAGATAAAACCCGTTTAGTCAAAGAATTACGTAATATTCAGCATCAATACCAGTTATTAGATGTCTCTATTGCTAACCGTCACAACGGCGATTACTGGAACCAAAATGGTTTTTTACGCCAACTGACCCCTCAACAAGATCAATGGTTTTTTGACGCTATTCAAGCGAACCACACTCGCAGCCTCAGTATCTTTAGAGAAAAAACTGGTGAGGTAAAACTGTTTGTTAACTATCAGCAACCACAGGGTGATACTTTAGCGGGGCTCTCTAAATCTCTTGATGATATGGCAAGTTTTATTAGTCAATTTAAAATTGAACAAACCGGATTTGTCTATTTAGTCGATAGTAAAGGTACCATTAAAATCCATCGTGATAACGACAAAATGTTAGGTCACAATTCAATTACGACCTTATTTGATTCAACCGTTGCCACCACCTTATTAAATAAACAAAGTTTTAGTGTGATAGAAACAAAGAGTAATAATGAAGATGTCTTTTTAGCAGCGAGCTACATTCCCGCCATGGATTGGTATGTGATTGGCGAACTTCCAAAAAAAGAAGCCTTTGCTGCCCTCACGACTATTCGTAATCAAGTTATTTTATTTACCGCCATTATTGCTGCAATCTTTATTGTTATCGCTATTTTTCTCGCCAGCAGTATTACTCGCCCAATTAAAAACCTAGCATTAATGTTTAAGAATCTTGGTGAAGGCGATGGTGATTTACGCCACCGTTTAAACGTTGAAGCTAATGATGAAATTGGACAATTATCATCAGGATTTAATGGCTTTATTGGTAAGATCCACCATTCAGTGATTGACGTTGCAGAAACGGGGAACGCCCTTCGCCAAGCGGCAGAATCTGTGGCATCTCAAGCTCAATTAACCCTTGATAATAGCCATAGCCAACGCGATAGAACCTTATTGGTTGTAACAGCAATCAATGAAATGGGAGCAACGGTTAATGAAATTGCCAGTAATGCCGCTCTCGCCGCCGAATCGACTCAACAAGCCGAACAGCAAACCCATGATGGTCAACAAGTGGTGAGCGAAGCCCGCAATACCATTAATCAACTGTCATCCGATATCGGTCAGGTTAGTGATGTGATTGATTCATTAGCAAATAACACTCAATCTATTGGTAGTATTTTAGATGTGATTCGAGGAATTTCAGAACAAACAAATCTGTTGGCATTAAATGCTGCCATTGAAGCGGCACGAGCGGGAGAACAAGGACGCGGGTTTGCCGTGGTTGCCGATGAAGTTCGCAATCTTGCTAGTCGAACGGCAACTTCGACGGATGAAATTCAAACGATGATTAACCGCTTACAACAAGAAGCATCAAATGCCGTTAGTGCAATAGAGCAAAGTCGTCAGCTATCAGACAATGGCGTCTCAGCATCTGATCAAGCCTCTACCGCTTTAATTTCCATTGCGGATCGTATTAGCTTAATTGCCGATATGAATACTCAGGTCGCAACCGCAACCGAAGAGCAATCAATTGTGGTGCGCGACATTAATTGCAATATTGAAGAGATCAATGAAACCACTCAGTTAACCGCAGAAACAGCAGCGCAACTGGCAGATTCTAGCCAATCATTACGCCAACTTTCACAGCGTTTGGATGATATGGTCGGCACTTTTAAATTGTAATTATCAACCTTACACTGCTATCGGTTTACGAAGCTATAGCGAACAAAACGATAACTAACAAAAAAGCGCCATCAGGCGCTTTTTTTATTCACAGAGCATTAAGCGAGAATTACTTGTTACGCTTTACTGCTTTTGCATTTGGCAGGTCAGTGATTGAACCTTCAAATACTTCTGCTGCAAGACCAATTGATTCATGCAATGTTGGGTGAGCATGAATTGTTAATGCGATATCTTCCGCATCACAACCCATCTCGATCGCTAGACCAATTTCACCTAACAATTCACCACCATTAGTACCCACGATAGCACCACCGATAACGCGGTGAGTGTCTTTATCGAAGATCATCTTCGTCATACCATCAGCACAATCAGATGCGATAGCACGGCCAGATGCAGCCCATGGGAATGTTGAAACTTCGTAGTTAATACCTTCAGCTTTCGCTTCTTTCTCAGTCTTACCTACCCACGCAACTTCTGGCTCAGTGTAGGCAATTGAAGGAATAACTTTAGGATCGAAGTAGTGCTTCTTACCTGAAATAACTTCAGCCGCTACGTGACCTTCATGCACACCTTTGTGAGCAAGCATAGGTTGACCAACAACGTCACCAATCGCATGAATGTGAGCAACGTTAGTACGCATTTGTTTATCAACGTGAATAAAACCACGCTCATCAACATTGATACCCGCTTTCTCAGCATCGATTAACTGACCATTTGGTACACGACCGATAGCCACTAACACTGCATCATAACGTGTAGGTTCCGCAGGTGCTTTCTTGCCTTCCATTGAAACGTAGATACCGTCTTCTTTCGCTTCAACTGCTGTCACTTTCGTTTCTAGCATTAGGTTGAATTTCTTAGAAATACGCTTAGTGAAAACTTTAATGATATCTTTATCAGCTGCTGGAATAACTTGATCGAACATCTCAACAACGTCGACATCAGAACCTAGCGCGTGGTAAACCGTACCCATTTCAAGACCAATGATACCGCCGCCCATAATCAGTAACTTTTCAGGTACTTCTTTAAGCTCTAGCGCATCTGTTGAATCCCAAATACGTGGGTCTTCATGTGGAATGAAAGGCAGTTTAATTGGGCGTGAACCCGCAGCGATAATTGCATTGTCAAAAGTAACAGTCGTTTGACCATCAACACCTTCAACAACAATTGAATTAGGGCCAGTAAATTTACCGTAACCGTTAACCACGTTAACTTTACGCATCTTAGCCATACCGCCAAGACCGCCAGTAAGTTGGGTAATTACTTTATCTTTCCATAGACGGATTTTATTAATATCGGTTTGTGGCTCACCGAAAATCACGCCATGTTCAGCCATCGCTTTTGCTTCTTCGATCACTTTCGCTACGTGAAGCAGAGCTTTTGATGGAATACAACCGACGTTAAGACATACGCCGCCAAGAGTATTAAATTTTTCGATTAGAACCGTATCTAGACCTAAGTCTGCACAACGGAATGCCGCAGAATAACCAGCAGGGCCTGAACCCAACACCACTACCTGGGCTTTAATTTCTTTGCTCATCATGACCTCGTTGTAAGTCTTTTATCCCTAACAGGCTATCAGCTACGCTGTACTTTTTAATGCTAAATTCACCGTCAAATTGAGTAACAAGTTTACAGACCTGTTAACAACATGAAAAATAAATTACTGCAGCCTGTGAGCTAAACAACAATTCCATGCCTACTTAAGGTAGGCATGGCGTTGTGGATGTGAAACCTTATAGTACCAAACGACGGATGTCAGATAGACAACCATTTAAGTAAGTAATGAAACGTGCACCTTCAGCACCATCAATCACACGGTGATCGTATGATAGTGATAATGGCAGTTGTAGACGCGGTTCAAACTCTTTACCGTTCCATACTGGCTTCATTTCAGACTTAGATACACCAAGGATACCTACTTCTGGCGCATTCACGATTGGAGTGAACGCAGTACCACCTAAGCCACCTAGGCTTGAGATAGTGAAACAGCCACCTTGCATATCTGATGCAGTTAGCTTACCAGCACGTGCTTTCTTAGAGATAGTCATTAGCTCTTCAGATAGCTCGTAAATACCTTTCTTGTTCACGTCTTTAAATACAGGAACAACCAAGCCATTCGGTGTATCTACCGCGATGCCGATGTTGATGTATTTCTTCAAAATCAAGCTCTCGCCATCATCTGATAGTGAAGAGTTGAATGAAGGGAACGCTTCCAGTGCTTTCGCTGCCGCTTTAAGAATGAACACTAGTGGCGTGATCTTCATGCCAGAGTCTTTCTTCGCTTCGATAGCGTTTTGGTCTTTACGGAATGCTTCAAGCTCAGTGATATCTGCATTATCCCACTGTGTAACGTGTGGAATCATTACCCAGTTACGGTGCAGGTTCGCGCCAGAAATCTTCTTAATGCGAGACAGCGGCTTAACTTCAGTGTCACCAAACTTGCTGAAGTCAATCTTCGGCCAAGGTAGTAGACCTAGAGCTGCGCCATCGCCTTTACCTGAAGCCGATGCTGCTGCACCAGATTCAAGACGCTTAAGTGCATCTTTAACGAAGCTTTGAACGTCTTCTTTCAGAACGCGGTTCTTACGGCCTGTACCTTTAACTTTCGCAAGGTTAACGCCAAACTCACGTGCTAGACGACGAACAACAGGTGATGCATGTGCATAATCGTTGTTTTCTTCAAAATCGCCCGTTGTTGCAGCAGCTGGAGCTGATGCAACAGGTGCCGCTGTAGGTGCAGGTGCTACCGCTTGAACAGGAGCCGCCGCAACTGCAACCGGTGCTGCGCCAGCAACTTCAAAGATCATGATTAGCGAGCCAGTAGAAACCTTGTCGCCAGCAGCGATTTTGATTTCTTTGATAGTACCAGCGAAAGGAGCAGGAACTTCCATTGATGCTTTGTCGCCTTCAACAGTAATTAGAGATTGCTCTTCTTCTACTGTATCGCCAACCGCAACCATGATTTCAGTGACTTCAACTTCATCACCGCCGATATCAGGCACATGAACTTCTTTTGCTGCTGCAACAGCAGGTGCCGCCGCTACAGGTGCTACTGCTTGAGCAGGAGCCGCTACTGGCGCTGAACCAGCAACTTCAAAAATCATCACTAGTGAGCCAGTTGAAACTTTATCACCTGTTGCGATTTTAATTTCTTTTAGTACACCAGCGAACGGTGCAGGTACTTCCATTGATGCTTTATCGCCTTCAACGGTAAGTAGTGATTGCTCTTCTTCGATGCTGTCGCCGATAGCAACCATGATTTCAGTGACTTCAACTTCATCACCACCGATATCAGGCACATGTACTTCTTTAAGCTCAGCTGCTGCCGCTGCCACAGGTGCGGCAACTGGTGCTGCTTCTGCCACAGGAGCTGCTACCGCTGCGCCTTCAGCTTCAAAGATCATGATCAATGAACCAGTAGAGACTGAATCACCCACCGCGATTTTAATTTCTTTTACGATACCCGCTTGTGAAGCAGGCACTTCCATTGATGCTTTATCGCCTTCAACAGTGATCAGTGATTGCTCTTCTTCAACCTTGTCGCCAACGCTAACAAGAATCTCAGTCACTTCAACCTCATCTGCACCGATATCAGGTACATTAATTTCGATTGTCATTATATTTGCCTCTTACGCGTATAGCGGGTTGATCTTGTTTGTATCAATGTTGAATTTAGCAATTGCTTCTGCAACAACAGAATTCTCAATGTCACCACGTTTTGCCAATTCAGAAAGTGCAGCAACAACAACGTAGCCTGCATTAACTTCAAAGTGACGACGTAGGTTAGCGCGGCTGTCTGAACGACCGAAGCCATCAGTACCCAGTACTTTAAATGACTCAGAAGGCATGAACGCGCGAACTTGTTCTGCGTAGTTTTTCATGTAGTCAGTCGCAGCGATTGCAGGCTCAGAACCCATAACCGTTGTGATGTAAGGTACTTTCTGCTCAGCTTGTGGGTGCAGCATGTTGTAACGCTCAACATCTTGACCATCGCGGGTCAATTCGTTGAATGACGTTACAGAATAAACGTCAGATGCAACACCGTAATCATCACTAAGAATTTGAGCCGCAGCACGAACTTCATTCATGATAGTACCAGAGCTCATTAACTGAACTTTGTTGCTACCAGCGTAAGATTCTAACTTGTAGATACCTTTACGAATGCCTTCTTCAGCGCCTTCAGGCATGCCAGGCATTGCGTAGTTTTCATTCATTACTGTTAGGTAGTAATAAATGTTCTCTTGGCTCTCACCGTACATGCGACGAATACCGTCTTGCATGATAACCGCTAGCTCGTAAGCAAACGTTGGATCGTAAGAGATACAGTTTGGCACTGTGTTAGCCATGATGTGTGAGTGGCCATCTTCGTGCTGTAGACCTTCACCGTTCAGGGTAGTACGACCTGCAGTAGCACCTAATAGGAAGCCACGAGCTTGTTGGTCACCTGCCATCCACGCCATGTCGCCAACGCGTTGGAAGCCAAACATTGAGTAGTAAATGTAGAACGGAATCATTGGTAGGTTGTTAGTGCTGTATGATGTTGCAGCAGCAACCCAAGATGCCATTGAACCTAATTCGTTGATACCTTCTTGCAGTACCTGACCTGAGTTTGCTTCTTTGTAGTAAGAAACAACGCCACGGTCTTCTGGAGTGTAAGTTTGACCCGCAGGGTTGTAGATACCCACTTGACGGAACAGACCTTCCATACCAAATGTACGCGCTTCATCACAGATGATAGGCACGATGTTCTTACCGATATTCTTATCTTTCAATAGAATATTAAGCGTACGAACGTAAGCCATTGTGGTAGAGATTTCACGCTTTTGCTCAACCAGCAATGGTGCAAACTCTTCTAGCTCAGGTACTTTAAATTCTTGAGTGAACTTAGGGCTACGCTTAGGTGTGTAACCTAATAGTGCTTCACGACGAGCGTGTAGGTAGTTGTACTCTGCAGAGCCTTGTTCAAGCTCTAGGTAAGGCAATGATTTAATTGCTTCATCAGAGATAAGATCTTGTAGACCTAAACGATCACGTAGGTATTGAACATGAGTCATGTCCATTTTCTTCACGCCGTGAGCGATGTTCTTACCTTCTGCTGCTTCACCCATGCCGTAACCTTTAACAGTTTTAGCAAGAATAACAGTCGGCTTACCTTGAGTATCTTTTGCATTAGTAAATGCAGCAAATAGCTTAGATGAATCGTGACCACCACGTTTCAGCTCAAAGATTTGCTCATCTGTCATGTCAGCAACCAGTGCCGCAGTCTCAGGGTATTTACCAAAGAAGTGCTCACGTACATAAGCGCCATCTTTAGATTTAAATGTCTGGTAGTCACCATCGATAGTTTCGTTCATTAACTGAAGTAACTTACCAGTAGTGTCTTTAGCTAGCAGTGAATCCCAGTTGTTACCCCAGATCACTTTAACCACATTCCAGCCAGCACCTTTAAATAGGCCTTCTAGCTCTTGAATGATCTTACCGTTACCCATAACCGGACCATCTAGGCGCTGTAGGTTACAGTTGATAAGGAAACATAGGTTATCTAGCTTCTCACGCGCAGCGAAAGAAATCGCACCACGTGATTCTGGCTCATCCATCTCGCCGTCACCTAGGAACGCGTAAACACGTTGCGCTGAAGTGTCTTTAAGACCACGGCCTTCTAAATATTTAAGGAAACGCGCTTGGTAGATCGCAGAGATAGGACCTAGACCCATAGATACCGTTGGGAACTGCCAGAATTCAGGCATTAACTTAGGGTGTGGGTATGAAGGAATACCTTTGCCATCAACTTCTTGACGGAAGTTATCAAGCTGATCTGCTGTTAAACGGCCTTCAACGAAAGCACGAGAGTAGATTCCTGGAGAGATGTGACCTTGGTAATAAACCAAATCGCCGCCATCCACGTCATTAGGTGCGCGGAAGAAGTGGTTAAAACATACTTCATAGAAAGCCGAAGCAGACTGGTAAGACGCCATGTGGCCGCCTAGGTCTAAATCTTTCTTTGAAGCACGCAATACGATCATGATCGCGTTCCAGCGAATGATAGAACGGATACGACGCTCTAGCGTAGTATCACCTGGGTACGCAGGTTCTTGCGCCGCAGGAATCGTATTAATGTAATTAGTGTTGATGCCTGTTGCCATATCAACACCATCTAAACGTGCTTTATCCAATACTTGCTCTAGTAAGTACTGTGCGCGTTCAACACCTTCTTCACGGACTACTGATTCAAGGGCTTCTAACCAATCTTGAGTTTCCAGTGCATCCACGTCACTCTTCATGACTTCAGACATGCGATCTATCCTTTCGTTATAATCAATCAACTAAACTAACAATGTCGCGACTTGCAAATGGCCTTTGGCTGATAAAGAACCCTAGTCAAGCCCGTCCTTGCGTTGCTGGATTCGGCGAAGAGAGCGTTGACGCCTGCTATCTTCTCGCGATAAATCCAACAAAGTTTCCTCAATGTAAGCCAAATGTGCATGGGATGCTTCACGCGCCTTTTTAGGCTGTTTTGAAACAATCGCCGCAACAATATTGGCCCTATGTTTGCTCACCTTATCCACCACCGCTTGATGACGATTAAGGTATTCAAAATTCTGTAATACGTTCTGTTCCAACAATGGCGCTAAACTACGAATAATGTGCAATAACACCACATTATGTGCCGACTCTGTAACCGCAATAAGGTATTGCATTACCGCAGTTGCTTCGGCGGCTAAATCGCCTTGTTGTTGTGCTTGTTGAATCCGCATATGACAATCTTTAATACGATCAAAGTCATCATCATTACCACGCAGGGCCGCATAATATGCCGCTAATCCCTCTAGCGCATGGCGCGCTTCAACTAAATCTAATTGTGTTTCAGGGTGTGCCGCTAATAAATCGAGCAGTGGCTCAGAAAAACTTTCCCACAAATTTTCTGTCACAAATGTGCCGCCACCTTGACGACGCGTCAGTAAATGTTTGGCTTCTAAGCGTTGAATCGCCTCACGAACAGAAGGGCGAGAAACATCAAATTGCTTTGCTAGTTCACGCTCAGGAGGCAGTTGTTGTCCCGGAGATAACGTCCCTTCAACAATCAAACACTCAAGCTCTTTTTCGATAGCCTCACAAAGTTTGGGTTGGCGAATACGTTTATAGGTCATTATGATGAATGCTTCTTATAATCAATCTGCTTCATAACAAAACTAACAATACGGGTAATTGGTATTACCAATTTGCTGACGTGGAAAGTTTACAGAAATAATCGTGAAAGTCCACACTCAACTTGATTGAAATCATAGAACGCGCATTCGTTAACATAAATCAAACACATATAATTACATCAAATAACAATCAATCAGACACTAAGCGACCAACTAAATTCAATCCTGATGCTAGGTAAAAGAAGGTTTAGATAAAAAGCCTATGATTTATCAGTACTAATTAACCAATCTATTAATAATTCACCGCTTACAATTGGGCTTTATAGCCATGCCAATCAAACACTAATCCGGGGTCAGTTTTACGTCCCGGCGCAATAAATTCATGCCCGGTAATTCGCTGGCGTGTAATAGCAGGATATTGCTGCATTATTTTTTGGGTAAGAGTGGCTAATGTTTCATACTGACACGATGTAAAAGGTAAATAGTCACAACCTTCAAGTTCAATGCCAATCGAATAATCGTTACATTTATCACGCCCTTCAAAGCAAGAAATTCCCGCATGCCATGCTCGCGCATTAAACGGTACGAACTGAATAATACTCCCATCACGGCGAATCAAACAGTGAGCCGAAACGCGGAACTGATGAATTAATGCGAAATAAGCATGTTCGTTAGGATCAAGCCGCCCCGTAAATAACTGCTCAATGTAAGGTCCACCAAACTCCCCCGGCGGCAAACTAATGTTATGCACCACCAGCAGTGAAATATCATCATCAGGGCGAGTATCACAAAATGGCGATGGCACGTGTTTAACGTTATCAAGCCAGTGATCGCGATTAATGGTTAAAGTCATATCAACCTCAAAGTAAAGAAATAGGTATCGAGTATCGAGTATCGAGTATCGAGTATCGAGTATCGAGTATCGAGTATCGAGTATCGTAGGAAAAACTAAAACTATCTCTCTGTAAATAGTCACGGAAAAAAAGATTCCACACGCCCCCAGCTCTTCCTGCTTTCCCTCGCCCCTAACCCCTTTCTCCCCTCGAAAACTAAAGCTATTCCCTGTATGCTTTTGCTATCACTCGCGGTAATTCACTTACCGGCAAACTCTTGCAATGGATACGACATGACGACTATGGAACAGAAACACGACAGCAGTGCTCGCCTTACTTACCTTAAACAGCAACTACCGCTAGAAATCACTCGCGCCGTTGCTGATACTCTGCGTGAAGATTTAGGTGGTGAGATTGATGCTAGCCGTGATATTACCGCCAATTTAATTGCGGCGGATAGTCACAGCACTGCCACTATTATTACCCGTGAATATGGCGTTTTTTGTGGTCAACTGTGGGCCGATGAAGTGTTTGCCCAATTAGGCGGTGAAGTCGTCATTGAGTGGCATGTTAGCGATGGCGAGGTAGTCAAACCCAATCAAGTGTTATGTACCCTAAGTGGCCCATCACGAGTATTGCTAACTGGTGAGCGTAACGCGATGAATTTTATTCAAACCTTATCAGGCTGCGCCACCCTTACCGCCGAATATGTTAACCAACTACAAGGCACCAACACCCGTTTATTAGACACTCGCAAAACTGTTCCCGGCTTGCGCAGCGCCCTCAAATATGCGGTCAGTTGTGGTGGTGGTTTTAACCACCGCATTGGGGTGTTTGATGCCTATTTGATCAAAGAAAATCACATCATGGCCTGTGGTGGCATTGAAAAAGCAATCGCCACTGCCAAGCAGCTAAACCCCGGCAAACCGGTAGAAATAGAAACCGAATCGCTAGCCGAATTAGAACAAGCGATTGCCGCTGGCGCAGATATTATTATGCTGGATAACTTCAGCCTAGAGATGATGCGTGAAGCGGTAAAAATTAACGCAGGTCGTGCGGCGTTGGAAAATTCTGGTGATATTACTCTGAATAATATTCGCGAATGTGCATTAACAGGTGTAGATTATATTTCAGTCGGTGCGCTAACCAAGCATGTGCGGGCAATGGATTTGTCGATGAGGTTTAGGTAGCACACAGGTTTCGAGGGGCGAGATTATTAGTTTTCGAGGAAGAGCAGGTATAGAGGATCGAGGTTACTAGTTTTCGAGGGCCGAGGAAGAACAGTTTTTATCTCGCCACTCGTTACTCGCCCTTCCTGACTCCTCGCCCCTTATTCACCTCACAACCTGCCTCATTTCTGCGCCCCAACTCCAGCGCTATTTTGTAACTGCTGCAACGACGGCACAAATAATTCAAACTGCGCCGAGCAATACCACCACTGTTATTCAATCAATATCTTAAGCCTTTTATTCTAGTTCCACAGCACTACCCCTTTGTCCATGTTGGACAATTTAAAACCTTCAAGGAATGGAATATGAAAAAGCAACAAGGCTTTACCCTTATTGAATTGATGATCGTGGTGGCGGTGATCGGTGTGTTATCAGCAATAGCGATTCCACAGTATCAAAAATATGTCGCTAAAGCAGAAGTGGCGTCAGTTCTTTCAACAATGACAGGCGTAAAAACCAATATTGAAGCATTTGTTGTTGAAAATGGTCGTTTTCCTGATAATTCAACAGTTGGTGAAACACCTAAAGATTTAGGAGCACCAGATGTCATGCCTTTAGGTGATTTCACTTTAGCAAAAATAGGCACATCAGATGCAGGTACTCTAACTCTTGCATTTAAATCGGCAAACGTTAACGCTTTATTAAAAGGTGATTCATTGGTACTCACACGAATAACAGAAACTGGAACCTGGACTTGCACTTCAACAAACATAGAAAAAGCCCTATTACCTAAAGGATGCACGTCATCTAAAGCTGCACCTTCAACAAATTAACCATGCAAACAAACCTCGCCTCGATCCTGTTCCAAGCTGACTTAATCAGCGCCGAACAAGAGCAGCAAATAGTCGAGTCGGTGACGGCGGAAGGGATCAATGTCCCGACCGCCATTACTCGTCTGGGTATCATGGCGGATGATGAACTGGCACGTTCATTATCACACCTGTTCAACCTTGATCGAGTGGATGTCCACCACTATGACTTTCAAGGTTGCTGTCAAAGTGTCTACCAACGTGAACTGGTGTTACGCCATCGCGTGCTACCGCTTGCGCAAGATAATAGCACCCTTTTCGTCGGCCTTAGCGATCCTACCAATGTCGAGGCGCAAGATGAATTTCGCTTCGCTATTGGTAAGAACGTTGAAGCACTATTATTAGACAATAAACAACTTGAATCAGCGATTCGCCGAGTTTACGGCAGTGATATCGGTGATGTTGGTAACAGCCGTCAAATCAGTGATGAAGATTTAGGTAACTTAATTGATATTAACGATCTTGAACTTGATGAAGCCACCGATTTAAGCCAAGACAGCGCTCCGGTTACTCGTTATATCAACCAAGTCTTAATGGATGCCCTGCGCCGTAAAGCATCCGACATTCACTTTGAACCCTATGAAACCAGCTATCGAATTCGATTTCGTTGTGATGGTATTTTACATCAGCATTTAACGCCACCAGCCAGTTTATCGCGGCGGTTATCAACCCGTTTAAAGGTAATGTCAAAGCTCAATATTGCCGAACGCCGTCAACCCCAAGATGGCCGCATTAAACTTAAATTATCAGAGTCACTGGCAATTGATCTGCGGGTGTCGACCCTACCAACCTTGTGGGGCGAAAAAGTGGTACTGCGTATTTTAGACAGTTCCAGTGCCAGCTTAAACATTGATATTTTAGGGTATAGCGATGCTCAAAAGCAGGCTTATTTAACCGCCTTGCAACGCCCGCAAGGGATGATTTTGATGACAGGCCCCACAGGCAGCGGCAAAACCGTATCGCTCTATACTGGTTTAAGTATTTTAAATACTGACGAGCGCAATATTTCCACCGCCGAAGATCCGGTTGAGATCAACCTCCAAGGTATCAACCAAGTTCAAATCAATAATCAGGCTGGACTTGGATTTGCTGAAGCATTGCGATCGTTTCTACGTCAAGACCCAGATGTAGTAATGGTGGGTGAAATTCGCGACCTTGAAACCGCCGAAATTGCGGTTAAAGCGGCGCAAACTGGGCACTTGGTGTTATCAACCCTGCACACCAACTCAGCTGCGGAAACCATTACCCGTTTAACCAACATGGGGGTGGAAGATTTTAACCTTGCCTCATCACTGAGTTTGATTATTGCGCAGCGGTTAGCACGCCGATTATGCAGTCACTGTAAACAACCGCATCTACTTGATGACTTAACTTGTGAGCGCTTAAAACTGCCACTTAACACCAGTGTTTATCAAGCCCATAAAGAAGGCTGTGATGATTGCAACAAAGGCTATGTTGGCCGAGTGGGTATTTATGAAGTGATGCAATTTAGCCGTGAAATTGCTGAAGCATTAATGCAAAACGCCACCAGCTTACAATTAGAAGATATTGCTGCCAGCCAAGGCATGCAACGACTACGCGAATCAGGAGTAGATAAATTAGTTGAAGGCATTACTAGCCTTGTCGAATTACAACGGGTACTACAACTCTAATAACATCACTCGACTTTACTTTCCATCACTGTATTTTTAAAAAGGATCTCTTATGGTTGCTGCCACTAAAATTCGTTACTACCAATGGCGGGGCATCAATCAAGCCGGACGTAAAGTCTCAGGGGTCACAATGGGATTTCAAGAACAAGAAGTCCGTCATCAGCTCACCGAGCAAATGATCAATATTAAAAAGATCAAACGCACCTCTCCCGGCACCTTAGATCGACTTCGTAACCAAATGAAGCCCGAAGATGTCACCATGGTGACGCGTCAATTATCGACCATGGTTGAATCAGGCGTTCCTGTAGTACAAGCATTAACCTTAATGGCTAACAGTCACCACAAAGCAGAAATGCGCGCCACCCTAATTCAGGTAACCAATCAAGTTGAAGCCGGATCATCATTAGCCAAAGCAATGCGCTCTAGCTCGCCATTGTTTGATAAATTTTATTGTGACTTGGTCGATACGGGTGAGCAAACCGGCCACCTTGGACAAGTATTTGGTCGCATTGCGGTGTATCGTGAAAAAGCCGAAGCTATGCGAAAAAAGATCATCAAAGCGATGATCTACCCTTCGATGGTCTCTATCACCGCTATCTTAGTAACAGTATTAATGCTGGTGTTTGTTATTCCTCAATTTGCGGCTATTTTCAGTGGCTTTGGCGCGGAACTGCCATGGTTTACGCGCCAAGTCATGAAGGCTTCAGACTTTCTCATTGATTATGGCTATTATCTTGGCGGTGGCATTGTGCTGACCATCATCATCTACCGTTATTGCTATCGCCAGTATTATGGTTTTCATTATCGCGTCGATAAGCTGAGCCTAAAGCTGCCAATTGTTGGTGGAGTATTACTTAAAGCGACCATTTCTCGTTTTGCTCGCACTCTCGCCACTACCTTTAATGCTGGTATTCCGCTATTAACGGGCATTCAATCGGCGGGAAAAACCAGTAATAATCTTTACATTGAACAAGCGATTGATGAAGTTTATAACAGTACCGCTGCCGGTATGCCTTTATACTTAGCCCTGCGTCAAGCCGATGTTTTTCCAGAATTAATGTTGCAAATGGTGATGATTGGTGAAGAATCGGGGGCACTTGATGATATGCTCAATAAAATGGCTCAGTTATACGAAGATGATGTCGATAATACTGTTGATAATCTGGGCCAAATCATGGAACCGTTTATTATCATTATTCTTGGTATCATTATCGGTGGTTTATTAGTCGCGATGTACATGCCTATCTTTACGCTAATGAGCGTTATAGGGTAATTACACTCCAATCAATAGCCGTGACATTAACGTTATCAAATGTATTTTTTAAGAGAGTATTGCATGGCTGTACTGAGTTATTACCCGTGGCTGTATCCACTGTTTGCCACGATTTTTGGGTTGTTGATTGGTAGTTTTTTAAATGTAGTTATTTATCGGCTACCGATCATGATGGAACGTCAGTGGCGTCAAGAATGCCATGATTGCTTTCCTGAACTTGATGTACCGCTTCAAAATGATCCAACGCCATTTAATCTCAGCGTTCCCCGTTCTCGGTGCCCCCACTGCAATCATGCTATCAGTGCGCTAGAAAATATTCCGCTTATTAGCTGGTTAGTATTAAAAGGCAAATGCCGCGAGTGTCATGCGCCGATCAGTAAGCGCTATCCCGCAATTGAACTTCTGACCGCGATTATTAGCCTAACCGTCGCGCTTATGTTGCCGCCAACTTGGTGGGCAGTTGCTGTTTTAGGCGCAAGCTTTGCTCTGATCGCGCTGACCTTTATTGATATCGACAAAATGCTACTGCCGGATCAAATCACGCTACCATTGATGTGGGCGGGTATTTTATTGGCCTTAAGTGGTATCAGTCCGGTTTCATTAACTGATTCTATTATTGGCGCAATGGCGGGGTATTTATCGCTGTGGTCGGTATTTTGGGCGTTTAAATTACTGACCAAAAAAGATGGCATGGGCTATGGTGATTTTAAACTACTGGCGGCGATTGGCGCATGGGTAGGCTGGTCATTATTGCCATTTGTGGTGCTACTTTCCTCTCTTATCGGCGCAATATGCGGCATTATCATGCTACGTATCAAGCAGGAAGATCAACAAACCCCGTTCTCTTTTGGACCATACCTTGCTGTCGCTGGCTGGATTGCTATGCTATGGGGCCAACCAATTTTAAATTGGTATGTTGGCTCTTATTTAGGATTCTGATTGATGACAATTGTAATTGGTTTAACTGGTGGTATTGGCAGTGGTAAAACAACCGTTGCCAATATGTTTGCTGACTATGGCATCGATTTAATTGATGCCGATATTATCGCCCGTGAAGTAGTGGCAGTCGGCAGTGTCGGTTTAGCCCGCATCACGGAAAAATTCGGTAATCACATACTGCTAAGCGATGGCAACCTTGATCGTAGCCAATTAAGAACCGCTATTTTTAGTGATCCACAACTCAAAAACTGGCTCAATCAACTGCTTCACCCGTTGATACGTGAAAAGATGTTAGCTGATATAGAGCGTGCTACATCGCCGTATTGTCTGCTGATTGTGCCGTTAATGATCGAGAATAACCTGCAAACCCTAACCGATCGATTACTGGTGGTTGACGTTGACCAACAAACACAGATAATGCGTACCCAGCAGCGAGACAATGTATCGCTTGAGCAAATAAAAAATATTCTTGCAGCGCAAGCTTCGCGCCAACAACGGCTCGATGCTGCCGATGATATCATTTGTAATAACGGTGATAATCAGGCACTGTTGACGCAAGTTGCTCAGCTACATCTGCATTATCTTGCTCTAGCGCAAGCAGCAAAATAACGCTTAGCGCGCATTCATTATTTTTTGGCTTCCACTGGTTTCCGTTATGCAAATACATCGCTATGAACACCCTCTCAATGAAAAAGTGCGTATTTACCTACGCCTAGAACACTTACTCAAACAATTACATGACAGCAGCGACCTTAGCGACCCATGGCAATATACGATTTTCTTTAATGCCTTATTTGATCTGTTAGAGTTAATAGAACAAATTCCAGTTAAAACTGATCTTGCGAAAGCGCTCGATAAGCAAAGCACTAAATTAAAAGCATGGTTAGACTATGACGGTGTTGATCCAACCGCGATTCAATCATTACTCGATAACATGAGTCATGCTCAGAAAAACTTATTAGCTGCACCACGTTTGGGCCAAAGCCTGCGTGAAGATCGTTTTCTAAGCTCGATTCGTCAACGTTTCTCAATTCCTGGTGGCACTTGTAGTTTTGATCTGCCAGCGCTGCACTTTTGGCGTCAAATGCCATTAGAAGAACGTCAACAAACGACTCAAGCATGGCTTGACCAATTAGCTGAAGTCGATGAAGCACTCAAGCTATGGCTACACTTAGTCCGTCAATCAGCACAATACCAACCACAATCAGCACATAATGGTTTTTTCCAAAATGATGCAAGCCTATCGTGTTTACTTCGTATTGAAATCGATGCAAGCTATGGTGTTTATCCTGTAGTATCAGGTCATCGCAGCCACTTCTCTATTCGCTTTTCTCCTTATGAAGAAGGCTCGACAGTGGCAAGTAATATCGACTTTAAACTAG
The DNA here is from genome assembly GCF_003025475.1 of Photobacterium sp. NCIMB 13483. Lineage (NCBI taxonomy): Bacteria > Pseudomonadati > Pseudomonadota > Gammaproteobacteria > Vibrionales > Vibrionaceae > Photobacterium > Photobacterium sp. NCIMB 13483. Next base: position 37,245 of record NZ_PYLV01000014.1, on the reverse strand, counting down.
CTATTTGCTGAGGTAACTATGTCACAATCTCAACCGACAGTGGTGAAATGCCCAACCTGTAAAACGGATGTAGTGTGGGGCGAACAAAGTCCATACCGTCCATTTTGCTGTAAACGCTGCCAATTGATCGATCTTGGTGAGTGGGCAGATGAAGAGAAATCCATTGCGGGTGCACCTGATATGTCAGATGCCGACGGTTGGTCAGAAGATACCTACTAACTCTTCATTCAGCGACAAAGTAACGGATAACTGATTAAAGGCGAGCCAATGTCAACATTAGCTCGCCCTTTTTAATAACAATATTTTTCTTGTCTGATTTTATGTAGGTACGATCTTATGTCAAAAGAAGTTATGCCTAAAAAACGTGTTTGGATCGCAGCAGGGATCATTTTAAATTCAACCCAAGATCACATCTTCATTACTCGTCGCCACGCCAATGCTCATCAAGGTGGATTATGGGAATTTGCAGGCGGCAAAGTAGAAGCCAATGAGACTGCTGAACAAGCGGTTATTCGTGAACTTAACGAGGAAGTAGGGATTCAAGTCACTACGCTAACGCCATTGATTAGCCTTGCTCATGATTACCCTGATAAAGCCTTACAGTTTGATTTTTTCGCCATCACAGCATTCACAGGTGAAGCATGTGGTAATGAAGGCCAAGCCGGATTGTGGGTCGCCATTGATGATCTTGAGCAATACCCATTCCCTGAGGCTAATATGGCGGTATTGGCGAAGATAGTTGAGGTTTATGGGGGATAATTTATTCCGTCATCCCGGAAATTGAGGTACGAAATTATCCGGGATCTACTCACAATGAGCTTGAGCCTAACAGATACCAAAAATAATATTAACTCTACGGCGTATGAATAGTAGATTCCCTATCTCGTTCGTAACCTCACTGTAGGGAATGACGGTAGGTTTCTTACACTAAAAATTACAGCCATAAAAAAAGGTCGCTCAAAAGCGACCTTTTTTATTACAGCTTAACGGCGATCTTAGTCGATCTTACCGTGACACTGCTTGTATTTCTTACCAGAACCACATGGACAAGGCTCATTACGGCCGACTTTACGCTCTTCGCGTTCAAACGTACCTTGATGGCCATCGTCTTCTGCTTGAGATGATTCATCAACAATCTGATTGTCAGCATTTTGATGTTGGAATTGTTGACGACGCGCTAGCATTTCTGCCATTTGACGACGTTCTTCTTCCATGCGATCAACTTCTTCCTGCTGCTGTACTCGTACCTTACTTAGGATAGAAACAACATCACTCTTTAAGTTATCAAGCATCTCTTCAAACAGTTCAAACGACTCACGCTTGTACTCTTGCTTAGGGTTCTTTTGTGCATAACCACGTAGGTGAATACCTTGACGAAGATGATCCATCGCCGCTAGGTGTTCTTTCCATAATGTATCGAGGTTTTGCAGCATAACCGTTTTCTCAAAGTTACGTAGCACTTCAGCGCCAACAACTTGTTCTTTTTCACGGTATAGCTCAAATGCTTTTTCGATGATACGTTCACGCAGCGCTTCTTCATAAAGCTTATCTTCAGTGTCTAACCAATGTTTGATTGGTAGCTCTAAATCAAAGTCTTCTTTTAGACGCGCTTCTAGACCGTCGATATCCCACATTTCTTCTAGCGATTGCTGCGGAATGTAGTTATCAATGATGGCATTTAACACGTCTTCACGGTTGTGCTCAATCATTTCGCTGATATCGTTCGCATTCATCAACTCATCACGTAGTTCATACACTACCTGACGCTGATCGTTAGCCACATCATCAAATTCAAGTAATTGCTTACGAATATCAAAGTTACGACCTTCAACTTTACGTTGCGCATTTTCGATAGCTTTTGATACCCATGGGTGCTCAATCGCTTCGCCTTCTTCCATACCCAGCTTCTTCATCATGCCTGAAACACGATCAGAGGCGAAGATACGCATTAGGCCATCTTCCATTGAAAGATAGAAACGAGAAGAACCTGCATCACCCTGACGACCAGCACGACCACGTAACTGATTATCGATACGGCGTGATTCATGACGCTCAGTACCAAGAATGTGTAAACCACCCGATGCTAATACAGCATCATGTTTGATTTGCCAATCAGCACGAATTTTAGCAATTTGCTCAGCCGTTGGATCAGTTAACTTCTCAACATCTGATTTCCATGAACCACCCAACATGATATCGGTACCACGACCGGCCATGTTAGTTGCGATAGTTACCGCACTTGGCGCACCCGCTTCAGCGATGATGTCTGCTTCTTTTTCGTGGAATTTCGCATTCAATACGTTGTGCTTGATACCGGCTTTTTTCAGTGCGTTTGATAACAGCTCTGATTTTTCAATCGACACAGTACCGACAAGACATGGCTGACCGTTTTTAACACGCTCGGTAATATCTTCACTGATCGCGGCAAATTTTTCAGCTTCAGTCATGTAGACTAAATCGCCGTTATCAATACGTGCCATTGGACGGTTAGTCGGTAGCACTACCGTATCTAGATTATAAATAGACTGGAATTCAAACGCTTCAGTATCCGCTGTACCTGTCATACCAGATAATTTTTCGTATAAACGGAAATAGTTCTGGAAGGTAATCGATGCCAAGGTTTGGTTTTCGTTTTGAATCTTAACGCCTTCTTTCGCTTCAACAGCTTGGTGAAGACCTTCAGACCAACGACGACCTGGCATAGTACGGCCAGTATGCTCATCGACAATGACAACTTCATCGTCTTGCACAATATAATCGACGTCTTTTTCAAACAACACGTGTGCACGTAAGCCGGCATTAACGTGGTGTAGTAAACTAATATTAGCTGGAGAATAAAGGGTATCGTTCTCTGCCATAATGTCGTTGGTAATCAACAATTCTTCAATGAATTCTTGACCCGTTTCGGTAAAGTGCGCTTGCTTTGATTTTTCATCAACGGTGTAGTGACCTTCACCACGGTAATCGGCACTGTCTTCTTTATCTTGACGTACCAATAACGGGATTAGCTTGTTCACTTTGATGTACATTTCTGAGCTATCTTCAGCTGGGCCTGAGATAATCAGCGGTGTACGCGCTTCATCGATTAGGATGGAGTCAACTTCATCGACAACCGCGAAGAAGCGTTCACGTTGAACACGATCTTCAGGGCGGAATGCCATGTTGTCACGTAGGTAATCAAAACCAAATTCGTTGTTAGTACCGTAAAGTACATCGGCGGCGTAAGCTTCTTTTTTCGCTTGCGGTGACATATTTGGTACGTTAACGCCAACAGTCATGCCGAGGAATTCAAATAATTCACGGTTGGTTTCGGCATCACGCGCGGCTAGGTAGTCGTTCACTGTTACGATGTGAACACCTTTACCGGTAAGAGCGTTAAGGTATGACGGCAATGTTGCAGTAAGAGTTTTACCCTCACCAGTACGCATTTCAGCAATTTTGCAGTCATTTAGAACCATGCCACCCAGTAGCTGGACGTCAAAGTGACGCATGCCATAGACACGGCTTGATGCTTCGCGAACAGTCGCAAAGGCTTCTGGTAGTAGTTGATCTAGCGTTTCGCCTTGATCTAAACGCTCACGAAATTCAGCTGTTTTTGCTTGCAGCTCATGATCTTGTAGGCTTTCAAACTGAGGTTCTAGCTTATTGATTTGATCAACAATTTTGCGCATACGACGCAGAGTGCGGTCGTTACGGCTACCGATAACTTTAGTCAGTAGTTTTGATAACATGGTGATGCCGTTTTCTCTTTGTTATATCAGCGTTTCTATTGCTGAATCGCTTAATTCGGGTTTCATTCCTTGGGGGACCTAAGCCATCCCTATCCCATAGGAATCGTCACAACGGTGACTAAGAGGTTAATCCTAAAACGTGTAATATTGATATTGTGTCGCGATAGTCGCTTTTCAAGGGCTAACATTACTATCCTAGCAAAAAGCATCACGCTCAATGCTAAACTAATACAATTTATTGCCGCTTCAGTACAAAAAATCCAATGCTTGCTGTTGCCAGGCAGACATATCATTCAACATATACTAACCTATATGCCTGATATGATAAGTCATATTAGTGTCATCGCCTATGATAAAAGCCACAGCAAATGTTTTTATCTTTGAAAAATTAAGATCATATCCGCAAAAGTGACATTTTTATTCTGTTGCATATTCAGGAACTAAAATCATGAGAGATCATCGTCCACAAACCGCAGCACATCTACTTGATAGTGATGGTCTAACATCGATTCAACAACGGGCGGCGGCGTTAAGTAAACTTGATAGCGCAGTAAAATCCCATCTCAATTGTGCCGAGCATTGTCGTGTCAGTAATTACCGTCAAGGAGTGCTGATCATTGAAACGGCATCCGCGGCATGGTCAATGCGACTCAATTATGAACGTTATCAATTAATGATCAAATTACGCGAGAAGCTATTACCTAAATTGCGTGATATTGAAGTAAAGGTAAACCCCGCTCTTGCGGCAGTCGCGATTCGTAAGCAAGACAAAATTCCCGATATTATTCAAAAGCCAATCAGTGATGTGGCTGCACAACATTTATTAGCCACCGCTGAAAATGCACCGAATAAAGTCAAAGCTTGCCTTGAACGGTTAGCAAAGTTGGCGAAAAAGAAAACCAGCTAAATCACAAATAGCAGATACAAAAACGCCGAACAAATATGCTCGGCGTTTTTTAATACAAGGTAGTTGCGTGATTTACGCCAATACCATACCCGGTTGAGCAAAAGTGACCGGCACTTCACGCTCATCTTCAAAGGTTGACCACTCATAGGCTTCTTGATCAGCCAATACTGCACGCAGTAGTTGGTTGTTCAGCGCATGACCTGATTTATAAGCGCGCATTTCACCAATGATATTATGACCACACATGTAAAGGTCACCAATGGCATCCAATACTTTGTGAGTGACAAGTTCATTGTCAAAACGCAAACCGTCATCGTTCAGGATACGGTAGTCATCCAGTACAATTGCGTTATCAAAGCTACCACCAAGACACAAGTTTTGTGACTGAAGGTATTCGATATCGCGCATGAAACCGAAAGTACGTGCACGGCTAATCTTTTTAACAAAAGACTGGCTTGAAAAATCTAACACTAGACGCTGCTGATCTGAATCAATCGCAGGGTGGTTAAAGTCGATAGCAAAATCGAGACGGAAACCGTTATAAGGTACGAGTTCCGCCCACTTGTCGCCATCTTCAATGCGAACAGGCTTTTTAATACGTAAAAAACGCTTTGGCGAATTTAGCGTATCAATACCTGCTGATTGAAGCAGGTAAATAAATGGGCTTGCGCTACCATCCATAATAGGAATTTCAGGTGCATCAACTTCGATAATCACATTATCGATACCCATACCGGCTAGTGCAGCATTCAAGTGCTCAACAGTTGAAATGCGCACGCCTTGTTCATTCACAAGAGCGGTACATAACATGGTATCGCGCACTGAGTCTGCATTTGCAGGGAAATCCACAGGTGGATTAAGGTCAGTACGGCGATAAATCACGCCAGTATTTGCGGCTGCAGGACGCAGGATAAGCGTCACTTTACGTCCAGAGTGGAGGCCCACGCCAGTCGTCTGCACAATGCTTTTAAGTGTACGTTGTCTGATCATCTGCTTTATATCTCAACGGTTAAACAAACTTTTGCTTGCAAACTTATTAGGTGAATAGAAACTATTCTCAACACCGAATTGGTGAATTGAACACTTATCATACCATAACCTAAAAAATATCCAAAATAATTCACTGCGGATACAAAAGAGCATCTTTTGTGGTGAAACAAAAGATGCAACTCTTACTCAGCTAAATTAGCCGCCACAATCAATATGTTGGCTATTTTAGTCCGCTTGCTTACGCAAGAATGCAGGGATATCTAAGTAGTCATGATCTGCACCCTGAGTTTTAGCTTGTTGAGTTTCAACAGGCTTCTCTTCAGCGATTGCAGCAGGTTTTTCCTGTGCAACAGCAGGGGCTGGTTTTGATGACGTTACTAATGTGATATCAGGCTTACACTCTTTACCAATGCCTGTTGCCACTACGGTTACACGTAGCTCATCAGTCATATCTGGGTCAAGTGATGTACCGATAACCACAGTTGCGTTATCAGAAGCGAATGCTTTAACTGTGTTACCCACAGTTTCGAATTCGTCTAGACGCATATCCATACCAGCAGTAATGTTAACTAAAACACCACGTGCGCCAGCAAGATCGATATCTTCTAGTAATGGGCTAGAAATTGCCATTTCAGCAGCTTCTTCAGCACGGTCATCACCAGCAGCAACACCACTACCCATCATTGCATGACCCATTTCCGACATTACGGTACGTACGTCCGCAAAGTCGACGTTGATCATGCCTGGGCGAGTGATTAGCTCAGCAATACCTTGAACCGCATTCTTAAGTACGTCGTTTGCTTTCGCAAAGGCATCAAGTAATGTGATACCACGACCAAGTACTTTAAGTAGCTTTTCGTTAGGAATAGTAATTAATGAATCAACATGCTTAGAAAGCTCATCAATACCTTGCTCTGCAAATGCCATACGCTTCTTACCTTCGAAGCTAAATGGTTTAGTCACAACAGCAACAGTAAGAATACCAAGCTCTTTCGCTACTTCAGCAATGATTGGTGCAGCACCAGTACCGGTACCACCACCCATGCCCGCTGCAATGAAGATCATGTCAGAGCCTTCAAGCTCTTTCTTGATTGCTTCACGATCTTCTAGCGCTGAATCACGGCCCACTTGTGGGTTTGCACCCGCACCCAAACCTTTAGTGATATCACCACCGATTTGAATAACAGTACTTACGCTTGTTTTACGAAGAGCTTGTGCATCAGTGTTAACACTAATGAACTGCACGCCTTCAATAGACTCACGTACCATGTGATCGACTGCATTACCGCCGCCGCCGCCAACGCCAATGACCTTAATTACAGCTTCATCAGACATTTCCATCATCGGTTCAAACATTTGTTCTCTCCGTTATCCTGTTCGCATCAGGTTTAAAAATTCTTTTCGAACCAACCACTGATTCGTGAAAATAGCCCAGTTACCGAGCGTTTCGGTTCTTGTGCATTTTCATCAAATGATTGACTATCCTTTCCGTAGTGCAGTAATCCTACTGCAGTAGCATAGGGTGGAGCCTGAACATAGTCAGTCAATCCACTCAGATCAAGAGGCTGACCAATACGTACTTGATTGCGGAAAACCCGCTCAGCACATTCAGTTAAACCTTCCATTTGCGCAGCGCCCCCGGTAAGGACGATGCCCGCTGCTAGGTGGTGTTTAACACCAGCCTCTCGCAATTGATCTTGTACGGTTAGTAATTTTTGATTTACTAACCCTAGCAATTCACTATATCGAGGCTCTATTACTTCTGCTAGTGTTTGACTTTGCAAGCTTCTAGATGGACGACCACCAACACTCGGTACATCAACCTTAGCATCTTTGCTCACCAATTCACTCAGTGCACAACCGTATTTCACTTTAATATCTTCAGCGTCACCCGGCGGTGTACCAAACGCATAAGCAATATCACTAGTCACAACATTACCAGCATAGGGAATTACTTCCGCATGACGTAATGCGCCACCAGACCAAATGGCAAGATCCATTGTACCGCCGCCGATATCGACCACGCATACGCCGAGCTCACGCTCATCTGGGGTCAGTACAGCATGGCTTGCTGCTAATCCTGAGAAAATCAGATGATCAACAGTTAAACCACAACGCTCTACTGCTTTAACGATGTTGCGTGCCATGTCGTTATGACAAGTGATCAAATGAACACTTGCTTCCATACGAACACCTGATAAACCAACTGGGTTTTTAATGCCCTCTTGGTAATCAATCGCAAATTCCTGAGGAATTACATGCAACGTACGTTGCTCATCGCTTATTTTTACTGATTTCGCCGTATGAATAACATTATCGACGTCATCTTGAGTCACTTCTTTATCAGAAATAGGCACCATGCCTTTTTCTGTTTGGCAACTAATATGTTTACCTGATAGCGATAAACACACGGAACCAATTTGGCAATCAGCCATGAGTTCAGCCTGATCAACAGCACGCTGAACTGACTTTACTACTGACTCGAGGTCATTAACCCCACCTTTATCCATTCCGCGTGATGGGCTGCTACCCACACCAATGACATTAACATTGCCATCAGGTAGGACCTCCCCAACCAAAGCGCAAACTTTGGAAGTGCCGATATCAAGACCAACTATGAGTTTTTTATCTGCAGCCTTAGTCATCAGTGCACGCTCTTATTTTTTATCCGGCGCATGTTTATCATACTCCGGCATTGTTTTCCAACCCACAGCTGCGCCAGTATCATAACGCAAATCTACATAATCAATCGGCTTACCCTGCTTTAATAACTCAGGATAAATCTCGATAAAACGTTTTATACGTTGCATTCGAGCGTCATGCCCCAATTCAAGTCTAATGCCGTTTGTTAATACCACGCGCCAAGCACGACGTTCATTAAATGATAATGACGCAATCCCAAAACCCGCTTTTTTCAGTACCGGACGCATTTCACGCAATCCAGCTAAAACTTCTTCGCTACTGCCTTTCGGGCCAATCAGGTTGGTTAACCCTAATCCTGCCACTTGCAATGCTGGTGCTTTAAAAACAGCCCCTGCACGATTAACTAAATAGGTTCCGTTCCATTCAGCGACAGGTTGATTTTCAACCAAAAACACTTTAATGGTATTCGGCCATTGTTTACGTACAGCAGCTTGAGCAACCCAAGGCAATGCCTCGACGGATGCTTGAATACTATTTACATCTTGGGTCATAAAACTACCCAGATGATGAAGATGTAAAATTGACTGTCTGACATCATCTTTAGTCAGATAATGTAGCTGCCCTTGAATGACTAAATTTGACAAGGGTAATCGGTTTGCATCTGTCATCCAGTCTTTGGTAGCACTGACAAGCCAAACCGTAAAACCAATGACAAAGAGAAAAAACGCTAATCCGCCCCAACGCTTCAAACCACGAGGAGAGGATGATATATGCTCTTTATTTACGACTTGTTCAGTCATCGCGTGTCTATTTACCTTACCATTTAAGCCAAACCATTCCATAAAGGTATTTTATGATGGTGCGCTCAGTCAGGTATAACGAGCAAAGTTAAACGATTATACCGAGCAACTCGACCCACTCCAACACTCATAAGGCGTTTTCCGAGCATAACCTGACAATAAATTTATCTATTTGTCGAGAAATCGCAAAAAATAGCGATCACTGGCACTGGAATTACCCTTTTACAGCCAGTGATCGGTGTTTATGCTCTCGATCAAAGCAAAAAATACCAATTAAGCATCTTGACGCATAGCTGGAATATTCAGCTGTAATTCAGCCAATTGGCGGGCTATTTTGCCAACATCACCCGCGCCTTGTGTCAGAACCAAATCATCATTTTGGATAATATTGGCTAATACTGCAGGCAAATGCTCTGCTTGTGGCACAAAGATAGGATCAATTTTCGCGCGTGAACGGATTGTACGACACAACGAACGACTATCAGCACCAGCAATCGGGGTTTCACCCGCAGCATACACATCCAGCATCACTAGCACATCGACTTGCTCTAATACATTAGCAAAATCATCGTATAAATCACGGGTACGACTGTAGCGGTGGGGCTGAAATATCATCACTAAACGCTTATCAGGCCAACCTGCACGTGCAGCTTGAATAGTAACATCCACTTCGCTTGGGTGATGACCATAATCATCCACCAGCATCACGTTACCATTACCCGTTTCAAACTCACCTAAGTGATCAAAACGACGCCCTGTGCCTTCAAATTCAACTAAAGCGCGCATGATAGCATCATCACTGACACCTTCTTCAGTTGCCACTGCAATTGCAGCCGTTGCATTCAATGCGTTGTGTTTACCTGGAATATTAAGCGTAATATTCAATGCCGGCTTATCATTACGCAATACCGTAAAATGACCTTGTTGGCCCGTTTGAGTATAGTTAACTAAGCGCACATCGGCATCTTCAGCAAAACCATAAGTCAACATTGGACGACCAACACGTGGTAATAATTCACGTACCACTGGATCATCAATACACATTACCGCTAAACCATAAAATGGCAGGTTATGGAGGAAATCAATAAAGGTTTGTTTTAACACTTCAAAGTCGCCACCATAAGTATCCATATGATCAGCTTCAATGTTAGTGACTACACACACCATTGGTTGTAAGTGTAAAAATGACGCATCGCTTTCATCTGCTTCAGCGATTAAATACCGACTACAACCTAAACGCGCATTAGTTCCAGCACTTTTAACTAAACCGCCGTTAACAAACGTTGGATCAAGACCCGCTTCAGAATAAATCTGTGTCGTCAGTGCGGTGGTAGTGGTTTTGCCATGCGTTCCCGCAATCGCAATACCATGACGGTAACGCATTAACTCAGCCAGCATTTCAGCACGGCGCACAACAGGAATACGTAACTCTGTTGCGGCTAATAATTCTGGATTTTGTTTGTTGATAGCCGTTGATGCCACAACCACACTGGCGCCAGTGACATTTTCAGGCGCATGACCAAAAAAGATTTCCGCGCCTTTTGCGGTTAGACGATTGGTCACGGCATTGGGTGCAATATCAGAACCACTAATACGGTAACCTTCGTTAACCAATACTTCTGCGATGCCGCTCATGCCAGCACCACCAATACCAACAAAGTGAATTCGTTCGACTCGGCGCATCTCAGGCACCATAGTTCGAATCTTTGCTAATTGCTGGTTATCCAGTTTACTCATCACTTTGTTCCTGTTTAATTCTTTGCTAGTGATTTAATCACATCGGCAACACGTTGGTCTGCGTCAATGATAGCAGCATTACGCGCCGCACAAGCCATGTGCTCAAGCGCAATACGATTTAATAAATTAATTTGTTGGGCTAAGCCATCAACCGTCAATTGCGGTTGTTCAATCATTTTAGCGGCACCACATGCGACTAAATGTTCGGCATTTAAAGCTTGTTGGCGATCTTTGTGCATAAACGGAATAAAAATAGCGCCAACACCCGCTGCCGATAATTCTGATACCGTTAATGCACCAGAGCGGCAAACAACCAAATCAGCCCAGCCATAAGCAGCGGCAACATCGTCAATAAACTCAGTCACTTTATGGGGTGTTTGACAATGCTTCACATAAGCTTCTTGTGTCGATTGCTGACTGCCTTTACCCGCTTGATGCCAAATGGTGACGTTATCCCCTAGAATCCCTGCTACTTCTGGCATGGTCTGGTTTAAAATACGCGCCCCTTGACTGCCGCCCATCACCAATACACGAATTGGCCCAGTGCGTTCAGCAAAGCGTTGTTTAGGTGCAGGCAATAATGTCACATCTTCACGAACCGGATTACCGACCACTTGCTTATCTTTGAAAGCACCGGGAAAAGCTTGCAGCACTTTGCTGGCAATTTTAGCCAACCACTGATTGGTTAGCCCAGCTACGGCATTTTGCTCATGCAATACCACCGGAATACCCAGTGACCATGCAGCAACACCACCAGGTCCACTGACATACCCCCCCATACCAAGCACTACATCCGGTTGCCATGCTTTGATATATTTACGCGCTTGAATAATCGCTTTAATAATTTTAAATGGCGCACCTAATAACGATACAATACCGCTACCACGTAATCCTTTTACTTTAATAAAATCGATATCAATACCGTGTTTAGGCACTAAATCCGCTTCCATACGATCGGCGGTACCCAACCAGCGAATTTCCCATCCTTGTTGCTGCAATCGACGTGCAACTGCTAGCCCAGGAAAGACGTGACCGCCAGTACCACCCGCCATCACCAATAAACGTTTATTCTTTGTCATTAGAATGCTTTTTATCTTGTTCTAGTTGTGAATTATCAGCAGTTGCAAGCACTTGAGAATCTAAAGAGACTTGTTCAACTGCTACTTCCATATTATCGAGTGCTTCATCATCAACCTCTGCAGGTTGCTCTGATGCAAATTTAGCAGCGACCCGCTGTTCAAAATCAATTCGAATCAAAATCGCCACCGCAGCAGCCATGATAAAGAGACTTGAACCACCATAACTGATCAGGGGCAAGGTTAAGCCTTTGGTCGGTACGATACCCGCAGCGGCACCAACGTTAACCAAGGTTTGAAACGCAAACCAAATACCAAAGCCAAACGCCAAATAACCACCAAATAAAAGCCCGCTTTCTAGACATTTACGTCCAATAGCAATCGCTTTAAACACTAATGCAAACAATAATGTTAAAACAACGATTACTCCAGCTAAGCCTAATTCTTCGGCTAAAACAGCAAATACAAAGTCAGTATGTGCTTCTGGTAAGTAAGCCAGTTTTTGAATCGAGTTACCCAGTCCTTGCCCAAACCATTCTCCACGACCAAATGCCATTAATGATTGGGTTAGCTGATAACCACTACCATAAGGATCTTGCCATGGATTTAAAAACGAGGTTACCCGTCGCATACGGTAAGGTTCAAAGGCTATCAACATCGCAATGCCAACTAAGGCAGTTGCGAGCATGACTAAGAATTGCCATAACCGCGCACCCGCAATAAATAGCATCCCGATGGTACCGACAAACATGACCACGAACGAACCTAAGTCAGGCTGTTGTAGCAACAGAAAGCCCATAATACCCAGTACGATTAATGGCTTAGCAAAACCGATAAAACTGCCACGGACTTGGTTATATTGACGAACTAAATAGCCCGCAAGAAACACAAATAATGACAGTTTGGCAACTTCCGCCGGTTGCAAGTTAAACACCCCTAATGGTATCCAACGAGCAGCACCATTAACCGAGTGGCCGATAGCCAATACTACAATCAATAAAAAGATTGAAATCAATAGCATTGGCACACTGTACTTTTCCCATTTAGCTAATGGGATCCGCATAACAAACGCAGCGATCACTATCGAACAGACTAAAAAGAAGCCATGACGAAGTGCGAAAAAGAAAGGAACACCCGTAAGACGAGTAGCGACAGGTATGGATGCTGACGTTACCATTACTAACCCTGTCATCATCAGGGCTATTGCTATCCACACCAATTGGCGGTCATACAGAATCGGTTTAGCGGGTTTTAAAAACCAACCGCAAACTACCGATAATCCGTTACGGGCCATTTTAAACATTACATTTTTCCTGAGATTGAATCTTGTAGCCGAATGGCTTGTTCAACGAAAGCATCACCGCGTGCCATAAAGTTGGCAAATTGATCCCAACTGGCACACGCCGGTGATAATAAAACCATATCGCCAGCTTGTACGGTAGCTGCTGCGCGATCCATTGCCTCACTCATGGTGTCGACATTTATTGCGTTTTCAACTAAATCACTGAATAAATGTCCATCACGACCAAAACAATAAAGTTGTACATTTAAGTCAGCCAGAATCGGTTTAAGTTCACTGAAATCAGCGCCTTTACCGTCACCACCCATTAATAAATGCAGTTTACCTGCCAATTGCAAGCCCGTTAATGCTGCAACGGTACTAGCAAGGTTGGTTGCCTTTGAATCATTAACCCATTTAACACCGTGGCAATTCACTGCCAACTGACATCGATGAGCTAATCCAGTATAACGGCGCATTGTTTGGCAAGCGGCAGTGCGATCAATACCGACCGCATCGGCTAATGCTAATGCTGCTAAACAGTTCGCCACATTATGACGGCCAACTAACGCAATTTCGCTGACAGCCATTAATGGCTCACCCGCAATCGCTAACCATTCCGCGCCATCAACCACCATCAAACCATAATCAGCATTATCAAAACCAAAGCTGGTCATATTGCCGTTAAAATCAGGCTTGGTAGCAAGATCGTCACGGTTATACACCGCCAATTTAGCATGATCAAAAATACGCATTTTGGCATTGCTATAATCAGCTAAACCACCTGGATAACGATCCATATGATCTTCCGACAAGTTGAGATATACCGCAGCATCAACAACCAAGGATGACGTAGTTTCTAACTGAAAACTGGATAACTCAAGCACGTAAAGATCGTGATTTTGAGCCAACATATCTAAAGCCGCAAAACCAATATTGCCACCAACACCGACATTAATACCGGCTTCTTTAGCCATTTCACCGACTAAACTGGTAACGGTACTTTTACCGTTAGAGCCGGTGATCGCAACCACGGGTTTATTCACCGCACGCGCAAATAACTCAATATCACCCACAATCTCAATATTTGATTGCGCGGCTAACAATAACTCTGGTGTTGCTAATGCAATCCCTGGGCTGGCAACGATTAAATCAGCATCAAGTAGCCATTGTAGGTTCCATTGACCCGCGCACACATCGACACCCGCAGGTAATTGTTCTTGGCCTGGCGGATTATCACGGGTATCAATTACTTTAATATCCAGCAATTGTGGTAATCGTACTAAATGATTCACCACCGATAGACCTGTCATACCAAGTCCAATCACAACAACCTTGTTAATACCTACCAAGCCATTCATGTTAACGCACCTTCAATGTAGCTAACGCAATCAATACCAGCATCAGTGTAATGATCCAGAAACGGACAATAACCCGTGGTTCTGGCCAACCTTTTAATTCGTAGTGGTGGTGAATCGGTGCCATACGGAAAATACGTTGTCCGCGTAGCTTAAACGAACCAACTTGTAAAATAACCGATACTGTTTCCATCACGAACACACCGCCCATGATCACCAATAGAAACTCTTGGCGAACTAACACCGCAATAGTACCTAATGCGCCGCCTAATGCTAATGAGCCTACATCGCCCATAAACACTTGAGCTGGGTAAGTGTTAAACCATAAGAAACCTAAACCAGCACCAACAATAGCAGTACAAAGAATAACTAACTCACCCGCATTACTTAAATAAGGAATATGTAAGTATTCTGCGTAGTTGTAGTTACCGGTTGCCCATGCAATAAAGGCAAAGCCCGCCGCAACCATCACGGTTGGCATAATAGCTAAGCCATCAAGACCATCGGTTAAGTTAACCGCGTTACTGGTACCAACAATGACAAAATACGTCAGAACAATGTAAGACAGACCCAATTGTGGCATCACATCTTTAAAGAAAGGCACCACTAATTGGGTTGCAGCGGTATCTTTACCGTAAGCATAAAGCACAAAAGCCACCACAAGTGCGATGGCTGATTGCCAAAAATATTTCCAACGCGCAATTAAGCCATCAGTATTTTTACGCACAACTTTGCGGTAATCATCAACAAAACCAATTGCGCCATAACCCAACATCACAGCCAATACAGCCCATACGTAAGGGTTACTAAGATCACACCACAATAATACGGTTAACGTAATTGCAGCTAAAATCATCAGTCCGCCCATGGTTGGCGTACCGCGTTTACTAAAATGCGATTCAGGGCCATCATTACGTACAATCTGACCGATTTGCAGCATCTGCAAACGTGCGATCATGCGTGGACCTAACCATAACGAAAATAATAACGCCGTTAAAATACTCATGATGGCGCGGAACGTCAGGTATTCAAACAGACGGAAAAAGGGGATTGAGGACTGAAAGTGGTCAGCTAACCAGTAAATCATTATTTATCTTCCTGCAATGCAATAATAACATCTTCCATTCGAGAGCTACGCGCGCCTTTGGCAAGCACAGTCACTTGAGGAGTATGGGATTGGCTAATTTGTTGGTGTAATTGTTGTTTAAGTTCGTCGATCAATGCGGCTTTATCACTAAAGTGCTGACCGTTATTCAGTTCACTGACCACAGCACTGGCACGACCAAAAGTCATCACGCCATCAAACTGTTTATCACGTGCATATTCACCCACTTCACGGTGTAAGCTTTCGCTTTCTTCACCAAGTTCGGCCATATCACCCAAAATAAAGTAACGCTTACCGCTGAAACTGTGCAGCACATCAATCGCCGCTTTCACAGAAGCAACACTGGCATTATAAGTATCATCAATTAACCGTAACCCAGACGGCAGCGTGGTGATAGCTAAGCGACCTTTAACATTAACAACGCGCTCTAATCCTTGCTTTACATCAGCAAGCGTCGCACCTAATGCCATGGTCAATGCGGCGGCTGCCAGTGCATTGCTAACATTGTGAGTGCCCGCTAACGTTAAACTAATATCAATCGCGCCCATTGGGGTTTGCATTGTAAAACAAGCCAACCCCTGAGAGTTAATATTTATATTCGCGGCAAAATAATCAGCATTGGCTTGTGTCACCGAGAAGTTACTTACACTGTGGTTTGCTAATGATGGTTGCCACATTGTGAGCTGATTAGAATCAAGGTTAATAACCGCCTGCCCTTGTGCCGTCAATCCTTCAAAAATCTCACCTTTCGCTTTAGCAACACCTTCTAATGAGCCAAACCCTTCAAGATGCGCTGCCGCAAGGTTATTGATCAATGCCACGTCAGGTTTAACTAAAGCGGTGGTATAAGCAATTTCACCTAAATGATTAGCACCAAGCTCAATCACGGCATAATTATCCGCAGCAGTTAAACGTAATAATGTTAACGGCACGCCAATATCATTATTAAAATTACCAGCGGTAGCCAGCACTTGTCCTTTAGTGGCTAAAATTGCCGCCGCCATTTCTTTAACGGTGGTTTTGCCACAACTGCCCGTTAGCGCCAGTGTTTTTAAACCGTGTTCAGCGGTCATTTTAGCTTTAAGCCATGCCCCTAATTGGCCAAGTGCTTGATGGGTATCAGCAACAACCAATTGTGGAATATCGACAGCTAACGGTTTACTGACCAATAATGCTTTCGCCCCATTATCAACGGCATTTTGACAAAAATCATGAGCATCAAAACGCTCGCCAATTAAGGCAATAAAAAGGGTATTATTATCAATGGTACGAGTATCTGTTGATACTGCTGCAATCTCAGCATCCGCGCCAATAAGTTCAGCATTGAGTACTGACTGTAAATGACTTAGTTGAACCTTTATCATGCCTGTTCTCTAAATAATGCGGCCACAGTTTCGCGGTCTGAATAGTGGATCGTACGATCAGCTAAAATTTGGTAATCTTCATGGCCTTTTCCAGCCACTAAAATAATATCATTTGGTGCTGCCTGTTGAATTGCATAAGCACATGCTTGAGCCCGATCATGAATCACTGTTGCCGTCGCCGCAGCAGTTAATCCGGCTTGCATATCCAACATGATTTGCTGTGGATCTTCACTACGAGGATTATCATCAACAAGAATAATATGATCGGCATATTGTTCTGCAATCGCGGCCATCATTGGGCGCTTACCGGTATCACGATCACCACCACAGCCAAATAAACACCACAGTTTGCCTTCACAATGCACCCGTAAAGCTTGCAGGGCTTTTTCTAGTGCGTCTGGCGTATGGGCATAATCAACCACCATCATCGCTTTATCGCCAAGCTGTGATTGAAACACTTCCATTCGCCCAATAACCGCTTGTAAACGCGGGGCTACGGCTAATAACTCAGGCAATGAATGGCCACTAACTAACAATGTCGCCAATGCTAATAATAAATTGGTCGCATTAAATGAGCCGACTAATGGCGCAGTAAATGTGCCGTTACCCCAGCTAGACTCAAAGCTAATGGTGACACCTTGGGTGCTAAAATCGACTGCAGTTGCCCATAACTTTGATCCACCATGGAATGCCACAGCTTCAGCATTCATCGCGACTGCAACCGCTTGAGGTAAATCTGCAAGCCATTGTTGACCGACTACATCGTCAGCATTGATAACCGCAACACCACTGTCATGTTCGGTAAATAAACTTTTTTTCGCCGCCGCGTAATGTGCCATATCACCATGATAATCAAGATGATCTCGACTAAGATTGGTAAAGATACTCGCCACAAAATGTAATGCACTAACTCGACCTTGCACTAAGCCATGTGACGACACTTCCATCGCTGCAAAATTAGCGCCTTGTGCGACCAATTCAGCTAATGTCTGCTGAATTTCAATCGCACTACCCGTAGTATTGGCTGCTGGGCGTAGATCCGTTAACAAACCATTGCCTGTCGTACCCATCACACCAGCGCGATAACCAACTAAGTCAGCCCATTGTGCTAATAATTGGCTAATGGTGGTTTTACCGTTAGTGCCGGTTACTGCATACAACTTAAGCTTGTTATTCGGTTCAGCATAAAAGCGCCCAGCAATGGCTGATAACTTATGACCAAGATTGTGCAAATAGATAATAATGATCCCATTGTTAAATAGGATCTCACCGTCAGTGGCAACATCATCCGCTTCTGCAATAATCGCGCTAGCACCAGCGGCAATCGCGTTATCTATAAAGCGACGTCCATCAACGGTATGACCATTAACCGCAGCAAATAAGCACCCAGTGGTAACTTGGCGGCTATCTAATGTCATTGCGGTTAATGCCAACTGTAAATATTCAGCTGGCACCTTATTGGCTGTTAGCCAAGGCGCTAATACCGCGCCTAATTGTACTTCCTGTTTAACCAATGCCATGACTCACACTCATTTATCTATTTTTAGCGTATCCGCATCTGGCGGCACGTTTAGAATTTGTAATGCACCACCAAGTACTTTTGATAAAATTGGCGCAGCAACTGCACCGCCATAGAATTTATCGCCTTTAGGTTCATTAACCATCACTACAATCGCTAACCGTGGATGACTAATAGGTGCCACGCCAACGGTATAAGAGAAGTAATCATTACCATAGCCACCAGCAATCGCTTTTTTCGCAGTACCGGTTTTAACACCAACACGGTAACCAGGAATGGCCGCTCGCCAACCACCACCACCACCCGCTTTATCAGTCACAGATTCAATCATTAACAGAATTTTCTTAGCGATTTTAGGATCAAGCACTTGCTCTCCCGGCACCACTTTTTCTGTTTTTAGAATCGATAACGGGCGTTTAATACCATAAGCACCGAGCGTGGTGTAAGCATGCAGTAATTGAATTGGTGTTAATGAAATACCATAACCATACGCTAAAGTGGCACGACCAATGTCAGACCAACGATAACGATTCGGGAAGTGGCCCGTTGTTTCACCAATCAAGTTAATCCCTGACGGCTCATCAAAACCAACTTTACGGTACGTATCAAGAATATCTTCGACAGGCATCGCTAGCGAGAGTTTACTCACACCGATATTACTCGATTTTTGTAAAATACGCTGGACGGTCGCTAGTGGTTCAATGCGTGATACGTCAGTGATCACCTTGCTGCCAACACGGAAATGCTTACTTTGCGGAATCTTAATTAGCGTATGTTCGTTCACAACCCCATTTTTAAGGGCGGTATATACCACAAATGGCTTCACCGTTGAGCCGGGCTCAAAAGTATCAGTGATCACGCGGTTACGCATTTTATACGGCTGACGATCATTGCGATCATTAGGGTTAAATGACGGCGCATTGACCATCGCTAGAATCTCACCAGTACGCACATCTGAAATCGCAATACTGACTGAAGTGGCTGGAATATCCATTACCCCTTCTTTTGCAGCACGGTAAGCGATCGCTTGAATACGCTGATCAATACTTAGCTCAAGCGGTTTACCCGGTTGACGACTTTGTTGGGAGATATTTTCGACAACACGGCCATAGCGATCTTTACGCACAGTACGGCGACCCGGTTCACCCGTTAGCCAACCATCATAGGTTTTTTCGATACCATCAAGTCCATGACCATCAATACCTGTAAAACCAATTAATTGTGCACTCACTTCACCTGATGGGTAAAAACGACGTGATTCTGCTTTTAGACCAATACCCGGCAATTTCAGTTTTTTAACGTAATTTGCCATCGGCGGGCTAACTTGACGAGCAAGATAGATAAAACGACGGGTCTTATTTTTTTCTAAGCGGCGTAATAATTTTGCGCGGTCAAGGTCGAGTACATCGGCCAGCGCGTTCCAACGGTTGGTTTCACTTAAACCACCATGTTTGAATATTTCGACGGGATTGGCAAAGACGGCTTGTACGGGCACACTAACGGCAAGTTGCTCACCGTTACGATCTGAAATAATACCACGTGCAGAAGGCATTAATTGTACTCGTAATGAACGCGCATCACCCTCTTGAATCAGACGGCCAGGTTCTAATACCTGAATGTAAGCAGCACGTGCAATTAAGCCAAAGAAACCTAATAGAATAAAGCCACAGACGACGATAAAGCGCCATTTTAGAAATGGCGTACTCTTAGGACTAACCTGCGTCTTTTTATTTGAACGGTTAAATAATTTCATCTTTTAATGTATAACAATTTCATTATCGACAGATGGACGTTGCATTTTGAGCTCAGTTTCAGCTAATCGTTCAATGCGACTGTGTTCTGCAAGTGAGTTTTCTTCAAGTATTTGATTTCGCCATTCAACATCATAGGTTTCACGTTGCATTAATAGCTTTTCTTGCTGCGCAATTAATTGACGTGACTCATGAGTAATGTAGACAACAGACAAGGCAGAAATGAGGATAGTGAAGGCTAGAATCAGCGGTACCAACCCGACCGTGACGAGGTCTCGTCCGATCAGGCTAGCCAGATTCATTGAAGATTCTGTTGTTTTCATAGACGCTCGGCCAAACGTAGCACTGAACTACGAGCGCGCGTGTTATAACCAAGTTCATTTTGTGATGGTTTAATCGCTTTACCGATAGGTTTCATATCCGCACAACCCAGTGCTTTAATTTGATCTTCGGTTAATGGTAAGCCAGCAGGAACATCTGGACCTTTGCTTTGCTTACGAATAAAGCGTTTTACCATGCGATCTTCCAATGAATGGAAACTGATCACGGATAAACGACCACCCGATGCAAGAGTATGCATTGCACCATGTAAAGCGGTGTCAATTTCTTCTAATTCACTGTTAATGTAAATTCGAATCGCTTGGAAACTGCGGGTTGCAGGATGCTTATGTTTGTCTCTAAATGGTGATACTTCAGCAATCAGACTCGCTAATTCACGCGTACGTGTTAACGGCTCTTTATCTGGGTTTTCACGATAATCAACAATACCGCGGGCAATACGTTTAGCGAAACGTTCTTCACCAAACTCTTTTAATACCCATGCAATATCATCAGCATCCGCTTCTGCTAGCCATTCAGCCGCAGACATACCTGATGTTGGATCCATACGCATATCCAGTGGGCCGTCACGCATGAAGCTAAAACCACGTTCAGCATCATCAAGTTGCGGTGACGAAACACCTAAATCAAGTAATACACCGTCAACACGACCAATCAGATCACGTTCTTGCATGTATTTTTCCATACCCGAAAATGGACCATAGATAATTTCAAAACGTGGATCATCAATTTTTTGCGCTTCTGCAATCGCTTGAGGATCGCGATCAATACCGTACAGGCGACCGTTCTCACCTAGTTTTGAAAGAATTAAACGGCTATGACCGCCGCGACCGAAAGTACCATCGATATAGATACCGTCGGGTTTAATCGCTAACCCGTCTACTGATTCATTAAGTAAAACGGAAACGTGCTCAAATTGCTCAGACATAAATATAATTTCAGCTAAAGTGAAAGCTCACTAAGGCGCGGGGAACATTCCAGCGCATCCTCAGCCTGAAGGTCGATATCATGTTCAATTTGCTGTTGCCATAAAGGCGCAGACCAGATTTCAAATTTATTTAACTGGCCAACGACCACTATTTTATTCGCTAACTGAGCATATTGTCTTAACGTCGGTGGAATTAATATCCTTCCCTGCGCATCCAGTTCACATTCGCTAGCATGGCCAAGCAACAATCGTTGTAAGCGGCGCTCTGCGGGGTGAAGGCTAGATAGACGTACTAATTTAGCTTCAATTCGTTCCCATTCATCGATGGGATATAGCAACAAGCAACAAAACTGGTGATCGATAGTACAAACAAAGTGTCCCTGACATTGTTCAATTAATGCAGCCCGGTAACGCTTCGGCATTGCCCAGCGACCTTTGTCATCAATAACAATGTTAGTGGCACCTCTTAACATTTGGGGATCTCGGTTAAATTACACGATAAAAAGAGTACGTTAATCACTCACTTTAGCAGAATAACAACAAAGATAATAAGACAACACCACTTTTCCCCACAAATTCCCACACAAAGTGTACGTATGAGACAAAAACGATGTCAAGCAATTGGCAGTAATTCAGACACACTTCTAACAGTGGTCGAGTAAACCTGATTGCGAAATGTAATTTTGGCGGAAAAAAAACGAAAAAAAGGTGGTGCTTGTAATCAAACACCACCTTCTCTAAATGTAGGGAGTCGGTCGATAAGCCGGGTTTTGTTCCGCTTTCGCGGCGGCAATCATTCGTCTAGGTCTGCAATCGCTCACAGACTCAAGCAACCTACCCGTCCCCAACGCGGGCCGCGCCATTAGGGACCTATTTGGTCTTGCTCCGGGTGGAGTTTACCCTGCCACAAACTATTACTAGCCGCGCGGTGCGCTCTTACCGCACCCTTTCACCCTTACCTGTGCACCATTGCAAGCAATGGGCCATCGGCGGTTTGCTCTCTGCTGCACTTGTCGTGGGCTTGCGCCCCCCAGACGTTATCTGGCACCCTGCCCTGTGGAGCCCGGACTTTCCTCCCCTCCATTGATTTCCCGAAGGTTACCAACGAAGCAGCGATTACCTGACCAACTCCGCGGCGAATTGTATAAGACAACGCTCACAGTTACCAGTGAAAAAATCACCAAAATTACAGCTTGAACAAAAAACCAACGGCTGATTTTTAATTCGTAGATAAAAACCACGCTATATCACACAGTAAGTAAACTGCCGCCTGCAAATATCCGCTTATTCTAAATTTTCAAGGCCCCACTTATACAATGCATTTTTCTTCCCGCCATGAATTTCAGCCGCCAAAGCTGCTGCTTTTTTAAGAGGCAACTCTTTTGCAAGCAAGGTCAGTGTACGTAAAACCTCAACTGATAATTCGTCTTTCTGAGCGCGATGCCCTGCAACTAAGACCACCATCTCACCACGAACACGATTACTGTCTTCTGCAATCCAATCGATCAACTCGCCAAGAGGCGCGCCATGGATAGTTTCATAAGTTTTTGTTAACTCACGCGCTAATACTACTTGGCGATCAGGGCCAAGCACGGCTAACATATCACTTAGGGAATCATTAATACGATGTGGCGATTCATAAAAGATCAATGTTCGCGCATCATCAGCTAATGCTTGAAAACAATCGCGGCGACCTTTACTTTTCGGAGGAAGAAAACCTTCAAAGCTAAAACGGTCAGAAGGTAAACCAGAACCACTCAAGGCTGTAATTACAGCACATGGACCAGGTAATGGCACAACTTTAACACCCGCATGACGACAGCGATTAACAAGATGATACCCTGGATCACTGATCAGCGGCGTACCAGCATCGGACACAAGCGCAATGCTAGTACCTGCCTGAAGTTTCTCAATCAAAAAGTCAGCTTTTTGCTGTTCATTATGATCGTGAAGCGCAAAGGTGCGGGTCGAGATAGAGAAATGGGACAACAATCGCGATGTATGACGTGTATCTTCAGCAGCAATTAAATCTACGTTTGCTAATACGTCTAATGCGCGCTGCGTTATATCAGCAAGATTACCGATAGGTGTTGGTACGATGTACAAAGTTGCGACATCTACCATGCCTGAATTGCTCTCACTCATTTGTCTAAGATCTCATCTGCAATTAATATCAAGAGTAATTTGTCACAGTTGAATAAATTCAATGCCCAATTTTACCCATAAGCGTAAAAGTGTATCACGACTGATGGCGCCTGTAGCCCTTGCTGTTGCTTTAGCAGGGTGTAGCACGCCAAACCTGTACAATAATCAGGTGCCATTAACGGATATCACTGCGGTAGCCGCTCAAAGCTCAGCCGCCTATTTAAGTAAAGCCAATACCAGTGATGGCGCAGAGCGTACTAACTGGGAGATCATGGCCGTTAAAGCAATGATCCTCGAAAATAAATGGCAACAAGCCGATCAATGGATTGCTAAATTATCACAGCAATCTATGAGCCCAACTCAAATTGCGGAATGGCAACTCGCGCGTGCAATGGTACGTGAGCACCAAGGGCAACCACAAGCGGCACTGAACAGTTTAAACTTTCAGCCATCGTGGTCACTAACCAAGAGCCAGTATCAACGTTATTACATGCTACGCGCTAACTTATTGGAACAATTGAATCATCCGTTCCAAGCCGCACGCGAGCGTACAAAACTTGATTTCTATTTAGATCACTCACAAAAAGCCGCTAACTGGCAGCAAGCTTGGCATGACCTATCAGGTTATACCAATGCTCAATTAGGCAGTGTTAAGCTAACGGATAACGACAGTGTGCTCAAAGGTTGGGTTGAACTCGCGATGTTGAAAAACAGTGCGACGTTGCCACCAATGCAACTGAAACAAGCCATCGAACAATGGTTATATCGTCATCCTAGCCATCCAGCAAACCAATATTTACCGGCCGATTTAAAAGCGTTAATCGAAATGAAAGCCGTTAAGCTGGATAATATTGCTTTGTTATTGCCACTTTCAGGCCGTTTTGCCGCACAAGGTAAAGCGGTTCGCGATGGTTTTATCAATGCTATGATGGATGATAAAAGTCGTGATACGAATAATGAGCTCAATATTTATGATACTGAAGCTCAATCAATACCTACTATCATGGCACAACTACAACAAAACGGTACTCAGTTTGTTGTAGGGCCATTACGCAAAAATGTTATTACTGCATTCCAGCAAGATAATACTAGCCATATCAACATGCTAGCATTAAACATGCCACCACAAATCAGTAATAATAAGCCTAATGCTTGTTATTTTGCGCTATCACCAGAACAAGAAGCCCAACAAGCGGCTGAACGTATTTATGCTCAAGGTCACCGTAACCCTACCGTATTAGTACCTTCCAATAGCTATGGTCAACGCGTTGCACAAGCATTTAGCCAACAATGGGCTCAGCTTGATGGTCAACCAGCGTTAACGGTTAGCTTTGGTAATCAGGCGCAAATACCACAACAAATAAGAAGTGCTTTTGGTCGTGGTGCAGGCAGTCATGCTGATGCAATCTATATGGTCGCAAGCCGCAATGAATTGATGATGCTAAAACCGTTCATTGAAGCTGCTATGCCGCCAACGGGTGATCCAGCACAGATCTATGCGAGCTCACGCAGTAACCCAGACAGCCATAACACTAACCGTGAATTACGCGGTATTGAAATTAGCGACATTCCATTACTGATCAATCCACATTCAGCTTATATGGAACGCTTTAATCAATTGTGGCCAAATCAAGGTAACACCAGTATCCGTTTACATGCCTTTGGTATGGATGCTTACGCAATCGCCAAGCAATTACCTGAGATGCGTGCTAATCACCATCACAGTATTCAAGGTGAAACAGGACAACTGGCGGTAAATAACCAATGTGTTGTGCAACGACAAATTGATTGGGGTAAATTCAGTAGTGAAGGCATTACTCCACTATCAACCACTCAAATGCCAGCAGCCACTATCTCTGATATGCCAGATAGCATAGACCTGATCAGTGGTGATACGCCTGCCCAGTAAGCGTCAGATTGGCCAAGCCTATGAACTAATGGCGGAACAATATTTGTGCCGCCATCATCTGACCCCTATCGCTCGAAATTTTAGCTGTCGTAGCGGTGAGATTGATTTAATCATGCAACAAGGTAAGTGTTTGGTGTTTATTGAAGTAAAATACCGAACGCAATCTCATTATGGTTCTGCAGTTGAAGCGGTTAATTGGCATAAACAACAAAAGCTCAAACGAGCGGCTTTTTTTTGGATGCACAAAAATGGCTTCTCAATTGAGCATTGTCAATTTCGTTTTGATGTCATTGCCATCCAAGGTCACCACCACCATATTGAGTGGTTTACTAATATATTAGTTGAAGGTTAGTCATGCTAGATAGCATTCGAGAAAGTTTTACCGAAAGTATTCAAACCCAAATTGCAGCAGCGGAAGCTTTACCTGATGCGATTTCAAAAGCCGCTCAAGTGATGGTTCAAAGCTTATTAAATGGCAATAAGATTTTAAGTTGTGGTAATGGTGGCTCTGCAGCCAATGCTCAACAACTCGCATCATGCTTAATCAACCGTTTTGAAATTGAACGTCCAAGCCTGCCTGCCCTTGCATTAACCGCAGATACTACCGTTTTAACGGCCATTGCTAACGATTATCACCACGATGAAGTTTTTTCAAAACAAGTTCGTGCGTTAGGCCAAGCGGGAGATATTTTATTAG
Organism: Photobacterium sp. NCIMB 13483; assembly: GCF_003025475.1. Lineage (NCBI taxonomy): Bacteria > Pseudomonadati > Pseudomonadota > Gammaproteobacteria > Vibrionales > Vibrionaceae > Photobacterium > Photobacterium sp. NCIMB 13483. Next base: position 10,967 of record NZ_PYLV01000014.1, on the reverse strand, counting down.
TGCTATCAACCAGTGGTAACAGTAAAAATATCATCAAAGCCATGGAAGCGGCACTCGCACGAGATATGAACATCATCGCCTTAACAGGTAAAGATGGCGGTGAAATGGCGGGATTATTAGGCGTGCAAGATGTTGAAATTCGTATTCCATCCCAACGCACGGTGCGGATTCAAGAAGGTCACTTATTAACGATTCATTGTTTATGCGATTTGATTGATCAAGTTTTATTTCCACATAACGAAGGCTAATCAATGAAGTGGTTATTGACGTTACTCGTTATATCTAGTCTATCGCTATCAGGATGTTCGGTTTTTTCAACCAATGATCCGCGAAATAACACTCAACATTGGCAAGATCAAAAAATAGACATGGATATTGCTGGTATTGCTCATACTCGTGAATACACCAAGCAATTGAGCATAGATAGCGTAGCCTTAAATGGCACGGTATTGGTGGTTGGTCAAGCGACATCACAGCCGCTTAAACAAGCCTTTATCAATCAAGTACGCCATATTCCTGATGTTGATCGTGTTTATGATCAAATCCAAGTACGTCCCTTGTTAACAATGGCAAACATCAGTGAAGATGCTTGGCTAACCACTAAAGTAAAGTCGCAACTGATTGCCAGTAAGCAACTAACCAATGTAGTTATCAAGGTGATCACGGAAAATAAACGGGTATTTTTATTAGGTTATGTCGCTCCAGAACAAGCCACAATAGCAACCAATGTTGCGCGTAATGTCTCAGGGGTTGAACATGTTATTACCCTGTTTGAAAAACCGTTAACGCACTAATCCCCTTGTTGATTATCAAGCGAAAAAAAACGCAGCCACTGGCTGCGTTTTTTGTTGTAGCTGATTGCCAATATTATTTGACAACACGTAAGCTTGGACGACCACGTGGACGTGGTGGCTCATCATCAGGTTCATCACCTTCAGCCGCTTCAGTAACGACTGCAAATGGTGACACTGAAGGAGCAACAACATCATCACTGCTCTCGTCTTCTAACGCTTGCTCATCATCATAGATAGCTGTATCAGTATCATATGCTGCTTCTGGCTCGAACATGGTTCCTGCACCGTTTTCACGCGCATAAATAGCCAACACAGCATACATAGGTACGATAACTGAGTGTGGACGACCACTGAAACGCGCACTAAAGCTTACCGCTTCATTGCTCAGTTCTAAGTTGCCCACCGCCATTGGAGCGATGTTAAGGATGATTTGACCATCACTCACAAACTCCATTGGCACCTTAACCCCAGGTAAAGTCGCATCAACGACTAAATGTGGCGTTAGGTCATTATCAACCAACCAATCATAAAACGCGCGCAACAAATAAGGGCGGCGCGGCGTCATATTTTCGATATCCATAATTACTGGCCAGCTAAACGCATTTCACGTTCAGCTTCAGTTAAAGAAGCAAGGAATGAATCACGTTCAAATACGCGCGTCATGTATGCTTTCACTTCTTTAGCACCAGTACCACTTAGCTCAATACCCATTTCAGGTAAACGCCATAGTAGTGGAGCAAGGTAGCAATCAACTAAGCTAAATTCATCACTCATAAAGAATGGGTATTCAGCAAATACAGGTGCTAACGCTAATAACTCTTCACGTAATTGCTTACGTGCTTTATCGGCTTCATCAGCAGTACCTGAGTTAATCTTATTCGCTAGTGAGTACCAGTTACGTTCAACACGGTACATCATTAAACGACTATTACCACGGGCAACAGGATAAACAGGCATTAGAGGTGGGTGAGGGAAACGCTCATCCAAGTACTCCATGATAATGTTAGCTTGGTATAGCGCTAATTCGCGATCAACCAATGTTGGAACTGAACTGTATGGGTTCAGTTCTAACAGATCTTCCGGCAGGCTCATTGGATCAACCAGCTCAATTTCAACACTAACGCCTTTTTCAGCTAGTACGATACGCACCTGATGGCTGTAGATGTCTGAAGCATCAGAATACAGAGTCATCACAGAGCGTTTATTGGCAGCAACAGCCATCAACCCCTCCAGTATATTTAATACACAAAAAGCAATGGAGGCTTGAGCCCCCATTGCGAGATTCTTAACCCACTAGATTACCTTATCAGTGGACATCACGCCAATATTCTTTCTTCAACAACACAGTTAATACTAAGAATATAACAATAAATCCCATCACCCACAGCCCTAATCGCTGTCGTTCCAACTTCATTGGCTCAGCGGAATAATCTAAAAAATTCACCAAATCACGTACCGCAGTATCGTATTGTTGTGAATTTAAGCGGCCACTGCCATCGGTTTCAATGCCCATCAAAACTTGAGTTGGACTGCCATCGATCATTTGAGTTTCATAGATTCTACGCGGTACCCCTTGTAATTCTTCTAATACATGGGGCATTCCAACACTAGGAAAAAGGCTATTATTCACTCCAAACGGACGCTCAGGATCAGCATAAAATGAATGTAAATAAGTATATAACCAATCAGTTCCTCGCACCCTTGCCACCATAGTCAAATCAGGTGTAGGCGCACCAAAAGAAGCTGCAGCGTATTGTTTTGACATTGCATTTGTCATTAAATCGCCAATTTTTGCATTCGGGTTAAACATTAAATTTTGCTGCATAAGATCCAAAGGGATCCCTAAATCTGTAGCAACCCTTTCATAACGTTGATATTGAGTCGAATGACAACCTGCACAATAATTGATAAACAATTGCGCACCACGTTGTAAAGACGCTTGATCGGTTAAATCATTATTTGCAGCTTGTAAATTGGCGCTTCCACCACCAGCAATAGCACTGGTCGGCAGCCACAGCAGTAATGCTACAATCCATTGTTTCATTTGAAGTTCACCCTCTTCGGTAGCGGTTGAGTCGCTTCATTTTTACTGTAGAAAAACAACACAATAAAAAACATAAAATAGGTAAAACTAAACATCTGCGCTAATACTGTAAATAATGGAGTAACAGGCAACGCTCCTAAAATGCCCAACGCAATAAAACTCACCGTAAACTGAGCCAAATTAATCAAATGCCATTTACTGCGATAACGGAACGAGCGCACTCGACAACGATCAAACCATGGTAACAAGAACAGAAAGATGATCGCAGCCCCCATCGCTGCAACCCCAAGTAGCTTATCAGGCACAGCGCGTAAAATGGCATAAAACGGAGTGAAGTACCAAACAGGAGCAATATGCTCAGGCGTTTTCATCGGGTTAGCCGCTTCAAAATTTGGCGCTTCTAAAAAATAGCCGCCCATTTCAGGTGCAAAAAAGATCACATAACTAAAGAACAGTGCAAATATAGCGACGCCAATCAAATCTTTTACCGTCCCATACGGATGAAAGGGGATCGAATCAATAATGTCGTATTTTTTAGTATAGTCTTCATGAAACGTAAACTGGGTCTGATAATCATCGCCTTGGCTACCTTTCGGTAACTTAGTATCAATGCCATCAGGATTATTTGAGCCTACCTCATGCAACGCCAGCACATGTAATACCACCAGCAATAACAACACTAACGGTAATGCAATAACATGCAATGCAAAGAAACGGTTAAGGGTTGCGCCAGAAATAACATAATCACCACGAATCCATAAGGTGAGATCATCGCCGATCACAGGGATCGCACCAAACAAGGAAATGATAACCTGTGCCCCCCAATAAGACATCTGCCCCCACGGTAGCAAATATCCCATAAAAGCTTCAGCCATTAGCACTAAAAAGATCAACATTCCAAACAACCATAATAGCTCGCGTGGTTTTTGATAAGATCCATAAATTAGGCCACGGAACATATGTAAATAGATCACCACAAAAAATGCGGATGCGCCGGTCGAATGCATATAGCGTAATAGCCACCCATACTCAACGTCACGCATGATGTACTCAATGGAGGCAAATGCACCATCGGCTGACGGTACGTAATTCATGGTTAGCCAAATTCCCGTAATAATCTGATTCACCAGTACTAGCATCGCTAAAGAACCAAACACATACCAAAAGTTAAAGTTCTTTGGCATTGGATATTGAGACAAATGCTTACGGTATGCATTGGTTACAGGTAATCGTTTATCGATCCAATCAACTAAGCCCGCCATTATGCCGTCTCCTTATCAAGCCCAATCAAAATGGTGTCATCGTTCAAAAATTGATGTGGCGGCACCACCAAATTAAGTGGAGCTGGAACGCCTGCAAATACTCGCCCTGCCATATCAAAGGTTGAACCATGACACGGACAAAAAAAGCCAGCGGCAATACCACTGACTTGATCATTAAAGCTATGGGGTAAATACGTTGGCGAACACCCAAGATGAGTACAGATACCGACAGCTAAAAATATTTCAGGCTTTAATGAACGGTAAGCATTTTGGGCATAATTCGGTTGCTGTGGTTCATCTGAATCGGGATCTCGAAGTTGATTATCATGGGTGGTTAACTGTTGTAAGACGGCCTTACTGCGGCGCACAATCCACACAGGCTTTCCTCGCCATTCAACACGAATCATTTGTCCATCAACTAATTTACTAATGTTGACTTTAACTGGAGCACCAGCCGCTTTCGCTTTTTCACTGGGGTTCCATGATTTAATAAATGGGATTGCAATCGCAACCGCACCAATACCGCCAACAACCGATGTTGTCGCCGTTAAAAAGCGACGTCTTCCATTATTTATTCGCACATTGCTCATCCATTTTCTCCAATAGCTCCTGCTTGGATTTTTTATTGGTTCTTTTTTATATCCCTGATATTTAACTTGAGGCCTAACTAAAAAGAATACAGTAACAATTTTGCTACAGTTTTAAATTATCGCCAACATCTAAAGAATAAGTAAAGGTCAACATATTCACAAGTTCAAGCCCTTGTTTAGCAACAAATGTTGGATATAGGGTGTTTTTCGTTATTATGCATGGGTGTTTATAGGAAAACAGCAGGTGCGAGGTGCGAGGTGCGAGGTGCGAGGTGCGAGGTGCGAGGTGCGAGGTGCGAGGTGCGAGGTGCGAGGTGCGAGGTGCGAGGTGCGAGGTGCGAGGTGCGAGGTGCGAGGTGCGAGGTGCGAGAATATTCTATTGAAGATAAGAAACAATACTTTCATAGAAAATAATCAAAAAAAAAGCCCAACCCGAGGGCTGAGCTTTTCTGTACACAGTAAACCAGATATAAAATCTGGAAGCGTAATATTAACGCTTAGAGAACTGTGGACGACGACGTGCTTTACGTAGACCAACTTTCTTACGTTCAACGCAACGAGCGTCGCGAGTAACGTAGCCAGCTGCACGTAGAGCAGGACGTAGAGTTTCATCGTATTCCATAAGAGCACGAGTGATACCGTGACGGATAGCACCAGATTGACCAGTGATACCACCACCTTTAACAGTGATGTATAGGTCAAAATTCTCAGTCATACCTACAAGCTCAAGAGGCTGAAGAACTACCATGCGCGCTGTTGGGCGGCTGAAGTACTCTTCGATGCTACGCTTGTTGATTACGATGTTGCCAGTACCCGGTTTGATGAAAACGCGAGCTGCTGAGCTTTTACGGCGACCAGTGCCGTAGTATTGATTCTCTGCCATTGTCATAATTCCCAATTAGATGTCTAGTACTTTAGGCTGTTGTGCAGCATGGTTGTGCTCAGTACCTGCGTAAACTTTAAGCTTACGGAACATAGCACGGCCTAGAGGACCTTTTGGAAGCATGCCTTTAACAGCAGTTTCAATAACCATTTCTGGTTTCTTAGCAATTAGCTTATCAAAGCTGATTGACTTAAGGCCGCCGATGAAGCCAGTGTGGTGGTGGTACATTTTATCTGTACGCTTTGCACCAGTTACTGCTACTTTCTCAGCATTGATAACTACAATGTAGTCACCAGTGTCAACGTGTGGAGTGTACTCCGGCTTGTGCTTGCCACGTAGACGAGAAGCGATTTCAGTTGATAGACGACCTAGAGTTTTACCTTCAGCGTCAACAACATACCAGTCACGTTTTACAGTTTCTGGTTTAGCAACGAAAGTTTTCATGCTAATTAATACCCATTATTTAAATAGTTTCACTTACTAGAACCATCGAATGATGATTCCTCTGTTAAGAGCCCAGTCATCACCCCTTCGAGTGGGTGGCACTCCTGGCTTTCGCCATACAGGTACGGTGGGTCGCAAGATTATAGAGAAGGGTGCGGAAAAAATCACCTTTTTTCCCAAAAAAATTGTTTTTTTTTCATATCGACGCTCATTAATTGCTAATTAGGCCAATAAATCACAATTTAAAGTGTGTTAATTACCCTTTAGATATGACGAATCTTAAAAAAACGAATTTCCCTTTATTCATCGACCAAATGAGGTCGAGCTAAATATTGTTCACTTTGCATTTCAATTAGCCGCGAACAACAGCGTTTAAATTCAAACAGTAATCGTCCGTTAATATAAAGCTCAGTTAAAGGCACTTCCGCGGAGATAATTAAGGTGACATGGCGTTCATAAAACTCATCCACCATCGCAATAAAGCGCCGAGCGGCATCTTGGTGCTCAGTCATCACGCGAACATCAGCAACTAACACTGTGTGGTACAGCTGAGCGATTTCAATATAATCATTTTGACTGCGCGCCGTTTGGCATAATTGATAAAAACTAAATTGCACGATGCCATTCGCCTCACGTTGAGCCGTGATTGAGCGCTGATTAATAACAATTGTTTTCTCACTATAACGAGGCTCAAAACTTAGCTGTTCAAAATAATCCGCTAAATTTTGATTAGCTTGCGGCCCTAACGGTGAATAATATATTGCCGCTTGCGCCAATGACCGTAAGCGATAATCAATCCCCGCATCAACATTAACCACCTCACAATGTTGCTCAATAAGTGCAATCGCAGGTAAAAATCGTGCACGTTGCAAACCATTTCGATATAACTCATGGGGAGCGATGTTCGACGTTGCGACTAAAGTAATGCCGCGTTGAAATAAGGCTTCAAGTAACGTTGCCAAAATCATCGCATCGGTAATATCACTGACAAAAAATTCATCAAAACAAATAATATCGGTTTGTTGTTTAAAATTATCCGCCACATGATCCAATGGATTCTCAATGCCATCAAGTTGTTGCAGCTGTTGATGAACCCGATACATAAAACGGTGAAAATGAATTCGCATTTTTCGTTGGGTTGGCAAACACTCAAAAAAGGTATCAACTAAATAGGTTTTTCCACGTCCGACTCCACCCCAAAAATACAGCCCTCTAACTGGCACGATATCTGCTTTAGTCTTTGGTGTTAACAATGTTGACGATAGCAATAATGCTTTGGTTGCAGAAGATAATCGTTGCCATCGCGTCGTAATGGGTAATGGTGCAACAGGTTCCAGCAACCGATGATATAAATCATCCAGATGCGTAACGGCATTGGCTTGGGCTGGGTCTGCAAAAAAATCAATACGTTGCAGATCGGCATGGTATTGCGTGAGCGGTGTCAGCGTCGTCATTTGATGAGATCCCTTTTCATCTATTACTGGAATAATCACAGCATACGTCATCACAATATATGATTGAATCAGTATCATGCGCAACTAGCTCAAGGTATAGTAGTAGCGTTATTACGCTCGAACAAACAGCGACTTGACTGAAAAACACGTATTAACACTAAAATCACAAGGAGTTATCATGGTTATGAGTTGGATTATTGCAATTGCTATTTTTATTGCGGGAATCTTTGTTGGTTCCATTATAAGTCGGTTAACAAACAAAAACCAAAATCAGCACTCGTCATTAAAAAAAGATCTCGATAAATCAAAATATGAATTAGAGCAATATCGCCAAGAACTTGTCGACCATTTTGCTCGTAGCGCTGAGTTACTCGACAATGTATCTAAAGATTACGGTAAGCTCTATGAGCACATGGCCAAGACATCAGCGGAGTTGATGCCTAATTTACCGACCCAAGACAATCCATTTGCACAACGAATCACCACCTTAGAGCCAGTGGAAAACGACACCCCCATTGAAGATGAAGTAATGGATCACCAACCGCGTGACTACGCCAATGGTGCAACCGGCTTGTTTAGTGATAAGCCAACCACCATTAAAGATAACGATATGGCGGCATCAGCACAGTCAGCAAAAGCAAGCTAGTCGTCACTTATACGATCAATACTTCGCTTCAAAAGCATAATTTGGGGAACTTAATTCCAGTTAACAAGTCATAATTTAACTTGTTAACTCGGAGTTAAATCATGCGTAAAAAAAACCTTTTCGTTATTAGTGCATTAGCGTTAACTGTTAGTACGCTTATGGCACCACTGACAGCGAATGCTGCTCTTCCTATCACGGTAAGTAATCAATCTGTGCCTAGTCTTGCGCCCATGCTTGAGCAAGTCACACCAGCCGTTGTCAGTATCGCCATAGAAGGTAAACAAGTTTCAAAGCAACATGTACCAGACGCTTATCGTTTTTTCTTCGGCCCTGATTTCCCAACTGAGCAAGTTCAAGAACGTCCTTTTCGAGGGCTAGGATCTGGCGTTATTATTGATGCTAATAAAGGCTATATTGTTACTAATCAACATGTCATCAATAACGCTGATAAAATCATGGTTCAACTATATGATGGCCATGAAGTTACCGCAAAACTGATTGGCAGTGATAAATCATCTGATATTGCTTTACTGCAAATCGACACGCCAAAAAAATTAACCGCAATTAAATTAGCGAATTCCGACAAATTACGTGTGGGTGATTTTGCGATTGCGATTGGTAACCCTTTTGGTCTTGGACAAACAGTGACTTCTGGGATTGTGTCCGCTTTAGGTCGTAGTGGCTTAAACCTTGAAAATATAGAAAACTTTATTCAAACCGATGCTGCAATTAATAGTGGTAACTCTGGCGGCGCACTGATTAATCTCAATGGTGAATTAATCGGTATTAATACAGCGATCCTTGCGCCTGATAAAGGCAACGTCGGTATTGGTTTTGCCATTCCATCCAATATGGTAAATAACCTTACAGCGCAAATCATTAAATTTGGTCAAGTTCGCCGTGGTACCTTGGGTGTACAAGGACGTGAACTAACCGCAGAATTAGCACAAACATTTGGCTATGACACCAATCAAGGTGCCTTTGTAAACCAAGTAATGCCAAATTCTGCCGCCCAAAAAGCAGGCTTAAAAGCAGGCGACATTATTATTGCAGTAAATGGCGATCCTATTCGTTCCTTCAGTGAATTACGAGCAAAAGTAGCGACATTGGGCGCGGGTAAAACCCTCACTTTAAAAGCTATGCGTAACGGTAAATTACAACAATTCACGGTCACGTTAAGTGCCAGTGCTGACAACCTTGTTAATGCTGATGATCTTCACTCAAGCTTAAGTGGTGCGCAATTTAGTAACACCACCGTTAATGGTAAAGCGCACGGCGTTGAAGTTACACAATTAACAAAGGGCTCATTGGCTGCGCGTTCAGGGTTATTAAAAGGTGATATTATTATTGGTCTTAACCGCCTTGCTATTAATAATCTGGGTCAATTACGTAAAGCATTGGCGCATCCACCCAAGGTTATCGCACTTGAAATTCAACGCGGCAATAATGTGCTGTATCTTATTATTCGTTAATTTTAACGTATCAATACGCGTGAAGGTCTGATTGTGGGACGAATTTAACAACGGCATCAATGCCAATAGTTGGTCTCACCTAAGAGGGGTGCTATTCTGTTAGCACCTTTTTATTTCTCATTTTATAAGGACTGTTAATGCTAGCATTTCTTGGTCGTTCAATTTTTCTCGGCCTTATCACTGCTATTATTGTTCTGATTGCAGTCCCTGATTTACGTCCGACGACGCCAGTGTCCTTATCATTACCCGATAACAACTCAACCCCCCTTTCTTTTAATTATGCTGTGCGACGAGCGTCACCTGCCGTAGTTAATATTTATAATCGTCGCTATGACAACAGTAATAGCCAAGAACGAGAATTGCGCACCCAAGGCCTTGGCTCCGGTGTCATCATGAGTGATAAAGGCTATATCGTTACTAACTATCATGTTGTGGCACATGCAGATCAAATCATTGTTGCGCTACAAGACGGTCGAGTACTGAATGCACAATTAATTGGCTTAGACCAACTAACGGATCTGGCTGTATTAAAAATCAATGCCGATAACCTGCCCGTTATTCCGGTTAATTCACACTATAAAGCTGCTGTTGGTGATGTGGTATTGGCAATTGGTAATCCCTATAATCTTGGTCAAACAACCACCTTTGGTATTATCTCCGCCACGGGCCGTTCTGGCATGAGTTTTTATGGACCACAAGATTTTTTACAAACAGACGCGGCGATAAATAAAGGTAATTCAGGCGGAGCACTGGTTAACACTGACGGCGAGTTAGTGGGCATTAACACCGCTTCTTTTCAGCAAGCTACCGACATTGAAACCTATGGTATTTCATTTGCGATTCCCTACCAGTTAACAATTAAGATCATGCAAAAACTGATTGCTGATGGTCGAGTTATTCGAGGTTGGATTGGCATTCAAGGACGTGAAATCAACCCACTAATGGCGCGACTTTATGATGTAGCGAAAGTGAATGGCATTATTGTTGATGGCATGGATCCAACTGGCCCAGCATCAAAAGCAGGGTTTAAGAAAAATGATATTGTGATTGAGATAGCAGGTAAAGAAGTCACTAATGTGCAAAGTGTGCGTGATATCGTCACGGATATTCGCCCGGGCACCCATATTGAAGTGAAGATTCTACGTAACGGTAAGCCAATGATGATCCCGGTTACGGTTGCCAATCGACCTCCACTAGCGAACCCTCCCAAATAATAACAAATAACAGTCACAAAAAAGCCTCGCACGGTGCGTAATGCATGTGAATTAAGATAATTTACGCTTCCTTGAAGGCCTAGTCGCATAGCGACTAGGCCTTTTCTTTACTGCCCTTGGATAACTTCTTTCCTGCCTTTCTGGTAGTACAAAGCTTTCTGCCA